>NZ_JBFTHS010000025.1:0-78465 GCF_056394365.1 Lysinibacillus sp. 10T31 | reverse complement strand
AAGTAGGGGGCGAACTGTTTTGCGGACGGGGTCTTAGCCCCACGGGCGCGAACGTTCTACCCCGGCTACCGTTATCATATATCGATATAAAAAATGGTCAACCAGAAATATTTTCTGGCTGACCTTATAATACGATCGGGCGCGATTGTTGAAGAAGCGTCGCTGTTCTTATTAAACTAACGATGCAGTTTAATGAAATAAGGAATAAACGATTCGGATAAAGAATTTAATGCTATAAGAAGGTATTGAAACAATGAACATATTAGGGGGATTCTATTGTAAAGAATTAAAATTGGTGGAGTTATAATGTTAAGTGGATTATTAATTACACTAAGTATTATTATAATAGGTGCTATATATGCAATTAATACCAATTCAAAATTATGGCTTGCTATTTTTGGGGGAAGGTGTTGCTTTAAAATAAAGTTTGATCAAAAATTCTTCACAAGCCAGCATTTTACGATATATAAAAAGAATCCATTTTGAAAAAAGTGTAAAGTGACAATAAAGTTATTTAATTTTAAAAGCTCAAACAAGCATAACCCCGTCCTAGATTTAGAACGGGGTTAAAAATATAAGACCTAATTTAGCAGTTTGAAAGATTTATTAATATTCAAATCACCGTACAGTTTGTCAAACAGCTTGCCATCTTTCGACTTGGGAGCAAACGGATTGGATTGCGGTACCGTATACACATACACCATGCCGTTGGCTTTCGTAATGACGCTCCCTACAGGCGGGCCATCTTCTCTGGAGAGGCGACTCCAATCGTTTTTGGAAAATACGGAGATCATCAGCAGCATCTCAGTATCTTTTCCATTTTTTGCAGTATAATCGAACTGCACTACATGCTTAGCCGATGGCATGATTTGATTTGCATTTTTGCCTGAATATTGGCTTGTATTGTATTGTCCGTTCCATGAAACAGGCAATTTAAAAATGAAGTTTGCCTGAGAATTCATGTATAGTTCTTGGTTATCCGCTAAAACATTTTTGAGTTTATTTCCTTCCCAAGTTAAGATCAGATGATCCACGTAGCCACCATTTCCTCCTTGAGGGGCCGTTACGATAATATCGTTTACTTTGTTGCCCGTATAGTCACTAATAATCAATTTTGGTTCTCGAGCGGATTCCCCATACAATTTTCCATCCGTCCCTTTGAGCATCCAATCATATTTTATATATCTTTTAGTTTTTCCCTCCTGCACGATGATGGATAAATCATCCGCATACTCATCCAGTTTGCCATCAATCTTTTCTTTTGTACCCACCAATATCACATTGTCTTTAACTGAATTACCGTCAATATCGGACACCTTGCAGTCGAGTACATACGTATTTTCCTTAAGTTTAAGTTCGGGTACTTTAAATTTTTGACCAATTTCTACTTTTGGCAACGTTTTTTCGGATTTCTGAGCCACCACTTTTGTATCTGAAACTGCCTGTTTTGCCAACGAAACTTGTGGCGCCCCGATTCCAACTGCACAAATTAAACCTGCCAATGCTAAATAAGAAATTTTCTTTACGTATTGCTTCTTCATTTTCAAAACCTCCATTTATTCATTACAAAAGTAAGACGTATGAGGTCCCCTTAAAAGTTTGTTTTTGGATTGGAGGAGAAAGAAATCTTTTTTTATAAGTAGTACCTAAAAGGGGTAACATCAGGTAAATGCAGATTACAAAGAAAGGAAAGCCAAATATAAAAAAGCCTAATTTCTCGGTAGTGTAAGTGAGAAATTAGGCTTTAGTTACTTCATAAAAGCGCCCTTTAGTTGAATAGAATGACTTTCATTTTATTTAACAACTTTATTATTTTTTAAACGACATTATTGTGAATTAAACTGTTGCTTTAAAATAAAGTTTGATCAAAAATTCTTCGCAAGCCAGCATTTTACGATAAATAAAAAGAATCCATTTTGAAAAAAGATTGATCAAAATGGATTCTTATCCCTCAAATTTAAGATTGGTTTTTATAAAAAAGATCGATTATTTTCTACCAATGTTGTTCAACAATCGCACCCGATAATGGAATAAGTCTTCATAAGAATAACGATAATTTTCTCTATTTACTAAATAACTTAATTCCAGAGATTAAAGTAATAATTGCAAGTAGAGCTATACTTAACCATTCCATATAAAGCGAGAAGTCGCTACCATACAGCAGTTGGAGAGGTACCAGATGACACGGAGAAGCCAGCAAAATAACTAAACTCAGACTATGAGTCTCCGGTGCAGCATAGCAGGCCTCTGCCTTATGAATAGACCGAACGAAGGAATGTAAGCGCAAATGACGCTAAGAGACATGGGAGGGTACGTTGTCATAAGTATCGCAGAGATCCATTGTGCATCACATAGTGGATTAAAAAGCTAATGATTTCCATTAGTTTTAGCGAAGCGTACACTCAGATTGTAAGTTATAACTATAAATTAAAAATACTGTTTATAAATTAAGTGAAAAAATATTTTTTCTTCATCACGAGGTGGTAGAAACAGTTGATACATCAATGTTTATAGAGGGAGTTTAGTTGAATAAAAGGTTTCTTTAGTAAGAACGTAGAAGTAGTTATTAAACAGATGATATTAGCATCGTTATAGTTTAGGAGGAGAAAGGAATGAGCCAAAAAAAACAAGATAAAATCCAAAAGCAAAAAAAGGTTCAAGGTATATATAGAAAGATAAAACAACAAAGTAGAGGAGATAAAGACGATAAAAATGATAACAAAATAGGTGTAATAATTGTAAATATTTGTGTTGTATTAGCGATTTTAGCTCTTTTACTAAACGCATTTATTAAAGAATTCTAGATTGTTTTATTGGGGAATTTGAACGTAGAAAATTGTACTTAAACTCCAATGAAAGAACGTAATCATCTTTCATTTTCTGTGGTGTAGTGTTAATTTTACACGACATGGATGGCTAACGGAGTACTTTAGTTAAATATTCGATTTACGAAATATCAAACCAAAAAACAGAGTTGATTCTACACATTTTGTAGATTTACTCTGTTTTTATGTTTTAACAGCAACAATATTTTAGAAAACAGCCTTAAATTAACCATCTACCCAGCTCTGTGGGGAACCTGATCATTTAACCTTGCTTACCTAATCAGTTCACCGACAAAGACTATTATGAAAACTAAGCAGGTAGCTCTAATCAATTTCTGCCCCGAACTTATGGTATATTAGACAGTACATAGTTAGTAAAGGAGTACGAAAATATATGGTTAAAAGTTTAGTCATTGCTGAAAAACCTTCAGTTGCACGTGATATAGCAAATGTCTTGAAATGTAATAAAAAAGGGAACGGATTTTTAGAAGGTGACAAATATATAGTTACTTGGGCATTAGGTCATTTAGTGACATTAGCTGATCCAGAAGCCTACGATAATAAATATAAAACATGGAATTTAGAAGACCTTCCAATGTTGCCAGAACGAATGAAGCTAGTAGTGATGAAGCAAACAGGTAAGCAATATAATGCAGTCAAATCACAATTAACACGTAATGATGTCAACGAAATCATTGTGGCTACTGATGCTGGGCGTGAAGGGGAATTAGTTGCTCGATGGATTATTGATAAAGCAAATGTGAAAAAGCCAATTAAACGTTTATGGATTTCATCTGTTACAGATAAAGCGATTAAAGAGGGATTTGCTAATTTAAAACCGGGGAAAAACTACGATAATTTATATGCTGCTGCTGTTGCTCGTTCTGAAGCGGATTGGTATATCGGATTAAATGCGACACGAGCATTAACGACAAGATTTAATGCACAGCTGAACTGTGGACGTGTTCAAACTCCAACTGTTGCGATTATTGCTGCACGCGAAGATGAAATTAAAAACTTTAAACCACAAACATACTACGGTATTGAAGCACAAACAGATTCATTAAAGCTTACATGGCAAGATGCAAATGGTAATTCACGTAGCTTTAATAAAGAAAAAGTCGACGTTATTGTCAAAGCATTAGGCAATCAAGATGCAAAAATTGCTTCAATTGACCGCAAGCCTAAAAAATCATTTGCCCCAGGTCTTTATGATTTAACAGAATTACAGCGAGATGCCAATAAATTATTTGGCTATTCGGCAAAAGAAACATTAAATATTATGCAAAAGCTATATGAATCTCATAAAGTGCTGACATACCCTCGTACAGATTCACGTTATTTATCATCTGATATTGTAGGCACATTACCTGAGCGTCTAAAAGCATGTGGCATCGGCGAATATCGTACATTAACGAATAAAATTTTAGCAAAGCCGATTAAAGCGAATAAATCTTTTGTAGATGACAGTAAAGTGTCTGATCACCATGCTATCATTCCAACTGAGGGCTATGTGAATTTATCTGCATTCAATGATAAAGAGCGTAAAATATATGATTTAGTAGTAAAACGATTTTTAGCTGTATTATTCCCAGCACAGGAATATGAGCAATTAACAGTACAAGCTCAAATCGGTAATGAGAAATTTATTGCTAAAGGGAAGACTGTCACTATTGCAGGTTGGAAAGAAGTATATCAAAATCGTTTTGATGATGAAGAATCTTCGGATGATGTTAAAGAGCAGCTGCTTCCTCGTTTAGAACAAGGACAAGTGTTAAAAACAAAGCTAATTGCCCAAACATCTGGTCAAACAAAGCCACCCGCACGTTTTACAGAAGCGACATTATTATCAGCGATGGAAAACCCTACGAAGTATATGGAAACGAACGACAAAAAGCTTGTTGATACGTTGAAATCAACAGGTGGGTTAGGGACCGTTGCAACACGAGCAGATATTATTGAAAAGCTCTTTAATTCATTCTTAATCGAAAAACGTGGCGGCAAAGAAATTTACATTACATCCAAAGGTCGTCAATTACTTGACTTAGTGCCTGAAGAATTACGTTCTCCTGCGACAACAGCCGAGTGGGAGCAAAAACTTGAGTTAATTTCAAAAGGTAAGTTGAAAAAAGACGTGTTCATCAATGAAATGAAAAAGCACACTCAAGAAATAGTCGCTGAAATTAAAGCAAGTGATAAAAAATATAAACATGACAATATCTCAACAAAATCTTGCCCTGATTGCGGCAAGCCAATGCTTGAAGTTAACGGTAAAAAAGGTAAAATGCTTGTCTGCCAAGACCGTGATTGTGGCCATCGTAAAAACGTATCACGCGTCACAAACGCACGATGCCCGCAATGTAAGAAAAAGCTAGAACTACGTGGTGAAGGCGATGGCCAAATCTTCGTATGCAAATGTGGTTATCGCGAAAAGTTATCTGCATTTGAAGCCCGTCGTAAAAAAGAAGGCGGTGGCAAAGTGGATAAGCGTAGCGTACAGAAGTACATGAAACAGCAAGAAAAAGAAGCTGAACCTTTGAACAATGCTTTTGCAGATTTGTTAAAAGGAATGAAATTTGATAAATAAAGATCAATTAATAGTTGATTTTAAAATAAAATCACGATGTTTAAAAAAGTCGCGATGTTTTTGGCTCTGGATCAATGATAACTGGACGCCCCCAGGAAAGCGCCAGCCGAAACGTAATTAACCCCTCGCTTTGCCGGATACCATACTATTAATTAATAGGACACCTTATTTTCATTGACCAATAGTTTTTTAACAACAAATGCTCATGTGTATTGTCACATGAGCATTTAATATGAATAACTACATTTATTTTTCAATTTCCTCAATAACGATGTCGGGACAATTTATTTCGGAGAGTAATTCATCTATATCTGTTATTTCAAAAGGAAAAACGACACCTTTTACATTTTTCAGTTGCGCAATTTTCGCTAAAGATGCAGTTGCCATAGCTGTTGTATGATAATCAGAAGAGGTGGATAAGGCTAATGTTTTTACCTTCTCTTGGTTATCGATGATTCCTTTTACTTCAACAGTAAGAAAAGCATTTTCATTTTTATGAGGCTTATGTTTTACTACCTTTGAGAGAAAATCTTTGTACTTATGAACATTGTCTATGAAACCAGCTTGTCTTAAAAAAGATACTAGTTTATTGAAAGCATTGGCATTCCAAGAAGTCCAATAATTTATAGAGTTAACACCCAATATGTCTTTTAAGAAATTTTTTTCTGAATGGTCTATAAATCGTACCTCTTTTTCTTTATGTAGGAAAGTCATTTTTCTCTTTTTAGTAAATCCAGAAATAACTTTGTTTTCAAGCTTAACTGGTTGAGCAATTATATTTAACATATCTAAAATACCAGATATACCAGCTTTAGCATTTGTATTTTGTAATAATCCAACATTTATCTCTGTCACTTCTGAAAAATTAGAAATAGCCTTTTTTACCATTAAGCCTGATAAGCCGGGGAAAAATCCAGACATTACAACTACACCTACATCATTATTTTCTGCATCTTCATTAAGTTCGTTAACTTTCTCTACAAAATCATAATAGGGTGTAACATCTAGACATAATATTTTATTTTCTATACATGCCTTTTGAATATATGGATTTTTCTGTTTCAATACTACAACTACAATATCAAGATTTTTTATTACCTGCGTTACATTTTCTTCTTTATTTACATCTAAATATTGAAATTGAACATCAGCGTTAAAAGAATTAGCTAATTTTTCTCCTCGTTCAGTTTTATAGTCTGTCACTATTAACTTTATTTGATTATCAAATATTCTTAATAATTCACTACAAACTAATTGACCAAGAACTCCAGATGCCCCAACAACCATAATCTTTTTCATATTTCACAACCACCTGTTTTACTTTATTAAAGATCGTAATATGCTTACTTTTTATTATACATGATATAACAAAGATGGTTGCTGATGGGATATGACATCTTTAGAAAACAGAAATTTCAGAAAATATATTGAATTGCAAAAATATTTATGATACTGTATGTAACATGAAAATGAAGTTTAAGCTTCAAAAAATAAAATAAGAAGGATGTACTTCTTTGATGGATAATCAAACAATTCAACAAGTCATTCAACATAAATACCAGGAGCTTTCAAAGAGTCAGCAAAAAGTAGCGATCTTCATCCTTAAAAATTTGCAGACTGTCGGTGTTCATTCAGCTGCATATGTGGGGGAGAAGGCAGGGGTAAGTGAAACGACGGTTATCCGCTTTTGCTACGCTATCGGATTATCGGGTTATGCTGAGCTGCAGCGAGAGATTACGATGCAGTTATTCAATGAAGGCAATACGAGTAGCTTGCATAATTATTTGCAATCAAAGCAAGCACTGTTTGAGACTCCACGTTTTTATGAAAAGACGATGGAAAAGGATGCATCGAGTATTTTAAACGTTGCTAAGAACATTAACGAGGAAGATTTTAATCGTGCTTCGCTACTGCTGCATACGAAGAAAAAAATCTATATTGTTGGCAATGGGTCCTCCCATTTAGCGGCACAATGGTTGTGTTTTACGTTAAATATACTACGTCCTAACGTAGTGCTTTTAGATTTTGAAACTAGTGAAATCATTAGAGCTTTACAAGAAATCGATGAGGATAGTGTGGTCATTATTTTATCGTTCCATCGTTATTTTAAAGAACCGATTCAATTTGCAGCTGAAATTCAAGAAAAAAATTGCGAGATTATTGGTATTACAGATTCTAAAATTGCACCTATTACGCAATATGCGACGCTTACCTTTGTGAATGAACAACAGGAAATGTCTACGATTGACGCAATGCCAACACTGATTTCATTTTTAAATACACTAATTGCAGGTATGACTGCACAAGATCACGACTATTATGAAAATCAACGCGTAAAATATGATGATTTCCAAAATAGCTTTTTAGCAAATCGATGGAGTTGAATACAATGAATCAAGTTTTACAAAACTTACAGCCGAGATTGGCTGAAATTTTCACACATCTACATGAGCATCCGGAAATTAGCTGGCAGGAAAAGAAGACAACGCAATATATCGCTAATTTATTGAAGGAGGCACAGATGGAGCCTCAGTTGTTCGAGGATATGACGGGACTGTATGTAGATATTGGGGAAGGGATTCCGAGAGTCGGATTTCGTACGGATATTGATGCACTATGGCAGGAAGTAGATGGTGAATTTAAGGCTAATCATTCTTGCGGTCATGATGGTCACATGACGATGGCTATTGGGACGGCACTATTATTAAAGGATATGGAGCATTTACTCCCCGGCGCAGTACGTATTCTTTTTCAGCCTGCTGAAGAAAAGGCACAGGGCGCTCGCGCATTCGTTGAGAAGGGGCTAATCGATCATCTAGAATACTTATTTGGTGTCCATGTTCGTCCATTAAAAGAATTACGGGATGGAACGTATGCCCCAGCATTGTACCACGGTGCTGCAAAGCTTTTTACTGGGACAATTCTTGGGGAAGAGGCACATGGCGCACGACCTGAACTCGGCATTAATGCTATTGAGGTAGGAGTGGCGATTGTCGAAGGTTTACAAAAAATCTGGACAGACCCCAATGTCTCTGCGTCCGTCAAAATGACGCAATTTAATGCAGGAGGAACCTCTACAAATATTATTCCTGGGAAAGCAACATTTAGCATTGATGCACGAGCACAAACAAATGAAGTAATGCAAGCTATCACAGATGGCATTGAACGTGTAAAGGTATCGGTAGAAGCGATGTATGGAGCGAAAATTTCCTTAAATGTTGATGCGCATATTGTTGCCGCGTTAGTGAATGAAGAGGCATTACAGCATATGAATTCGGCTATTGTTGACACAGTCGGTGAAAAAGCATGCGCTTCACCAGTCGTCACTCCTGGAGGAGAAGATTTTCATTTTTATACGTATGAGCGTCCGAATCTGAAAGCAACTATGCTTGGCTTAGGTTGTGGTGTAACACCAGGATTACATCATCCAAAAATGACCTTTAATCGAGAGCGGCTTATTACAGGTGTGAACATTATCACGAGGGCTATTTTAAGAGCTTTATAGGGCCGTTAATAGGGGATAAAGAATAGAAAGAAGTGATAGTTATGATTGATATAAAGGAAATAAAGACAATCGAACAGCTGGAGCAAGTTCAACAATTGGAATATAAGGTTTGGGGCATGCCTTCTATTCCTATTCATCAAACTTTAACAGCTGTGAAAAATGGCGGTATCATTGTTGGCGCCTTTGATGGTGATCAATTAGTTGGCTTTAGCTATGGCTTTTCAGGATTTCGAGAGGGCAAAAGCTATTTATGTTCCCATATGTTAGGGATAGACGAAAATTACCGCTCCCAAGGGATAGGTGAACAATTAAAATATGCCCAGCAAGCTTTTGCTATTGAACGGGGCTACGATTTAATGGTGTGGACGTTTGATCCGCTGGAAACACGAAATGGTTTTCTCAATCTATCCAAATTAAATGGTATTTGTAATACGTATATAGAAAACTGCTATGGTGAAATGCAGGATGGCTTAAATAAAGGATTACCTTCAGACCGTTTTGAAGTGTGCTGGTATATAACCTCTGATTACGTAAGTAAAAATGTTTCAATAGATGCGACGGATGCCATACCAGTGGCTAGCTGTGTATCAAATGAACAAGGATTTCCATGTTTGAATATAACTGAAAATTTAAAATATAACGAAGGTTTATATACACTACCTGTACCGAAGGATTTTCAAGCATTGAAACTACAAGACCCAACGTTAGCATTGGACTGGCGTTTCAAAACTAGATATTTATTACAACGATTATTTGCACAAGGCTATGCGGCAGTTCAATTGCAGCAGCAAGAACATTACAACGAGTATGTTCTCGTGAAATTAGAAACTTTAGGTCTGGAAGGGGCAAATCAATATGAAAATTACGGAAATTACCATTAGACATTTAAAAATGAAATTAAAAGAACCATTTACAACAAGCTTTGGCACATTTGATGATCGAGATTTTTTAGTTTTAGAGGCCAAAGATGAAGCAGGAACAATCGGTTGGGGAGAATCTGTAGCGTTCCATTCACCTTGGTACAACGAGGAAACATTGCAAACAAACTGGCACATGCTAGAAGATTTTTTAATTCCTCTTATTTTAAATAAAGAGCTTCAGCATCCGGATGAGGTGAACGAGCTATTTAAACCAATTCGTAAAAATAATATGGCGAAATCAACGATTGAAGGTGCTATTTGGGATATTTATGCCCAACAGACGAATCAATCCCTGGCAGCCGCACTTGGTGGTGAAAAGGACGATATTGAAGTAGGAATCAGTATCGGTATTCAACAATCAATCGAGGACTTAGTAGCATTAGTAGATGGCTTTGTGAATGAAGGCTATAAACGAATGAAAATCAAAATTAAGCCAGGTTGGGACGTGGAAGTAATGCGTACATTACGTGAAGCGTTCCCTGATGTGGCGTTTATGGCAGATGCGAACTCTGCTTATCGCCTCGAAGATGCTGAAACGCTCAAGCAACTAGATGCTTTTAATTTAACGATGATCGAGCAGCCATTGGCGTCGGATGACATCATTGACCACGCAGCATTACAAAAATTAATCGATACGCCAATCTGCTTGGACGAAAGTATCCATTCATTAGAAGATGCACGCAAAGCTGTTGAGTTAGGCAGTACTAAAATTATTAACATTAAAATTGGACGTGTTGGTGGCTTAACAGAAGCGAAGAAAATACATGATTATTGTGAGGCAAACAACATTCCAGTTTGGTGTGGAGGAATGCTGGAGTCTGGTATTGGTCGTGCACATAATGTGGCATTAACTACATTATCGAATTTTGTTTTACCTGGAGATACTGCAGGCTCAAGCCGTTATTGGGAAAAAGATATTATCGATCCAGAAGTTGTAGTGAAGGACGGTTATATTGAAGTTCCGCAAAAAGCGGGGATCGGCTATGAAGTGAATAGGGAGACAATCGATTTATTCACAGTAGCGCAGAAAACATATAAATAACGTGGCTTGAGTAGTACAAGAAGGATATTTCGTTAGGAAGCCTATGAAAATAATTGATTAGAAAAAGCAGGTGTTCTATGAAAAAAAGTTGGCAGATAGGTGGCGCATTTGTAGGATTAATCGTTGGTGCTGGCTTTGCATCAGGACAAGAAATTATGCAGTATTTTACGAGCTTTGGTCTTTACGGAATAGCGGGGGGAATTGTCGCGACAATCGCATTTGCCTTTTTAGGGATGAGTCTAGCGCAATTAGGAGCAGATTCACAAACGACCTCTCATAAGGAGGTTATTTATCAAATTGGTGGACGTTATGTTGGGGTACTATTAGATATTGTCATTACATTCTTCTTATTTGGTGTTGCGGTTGTTATGTTTGCTGGATCGGGGTCAACATTTGAGCAAATGTTTAGTATAAATCCGATGATTGGCAGTATTTTTATGGTAATCATTACGATTTTAACATTGCTATTAAATGTGAAAAATATTATTAATATAATAGCTTTAGTGACGCCATATTTAATGGGGATCGTTTTTATTATTTTAATTTACTCCATTTTCACAATGGACTTAACCATTGCAGAACAGAATGTGTTAGCGCAAGAGCAAACATCTGCAGCTTCAAATTGGATATTGGGCGCACTTCTTTATGTATCTTATAACATAGCTGCCGGTACTGCGATGTTAATTGTTATGGGGGGAACGGTAAAAGAGCGCAAGGTAGCTGGATTAGGTGGTCTTCTTGGCGGTTTAATGCTCGGTGTTTTAATCATACTTATTAATATTGCTTTGTTCGTTAAAATGGATGTAGTTGGTGGGGCAGCAATGCCAACATTAGAGCTAGCAAAACAAATTCATCCTGTAGTGGGTATCTTAATGTCTATTGCTTTATTAGGCATGATGTACAATACAGCTGTTGGAATGCTTTATGCATTTACAGTACGTTTTATAGCGCCTGATCATAAATATTTTAAAATAGGTATTGTGGTGATTGGTTTAATAGGCTTCGTCGCGAGTTTAGTAGGGTTCACGACATTAGTTGGAAAGGTTTATTCAACAATGGGGTATTTAGGCTTTGCATTAATCATTGCGATCATCATCTCGTGGCTTCGTAAAATACCAAAGGCTTCATAACCATGTTTTTGAGATTCTCTAGTGTTTTTATACAACGCTAGGGAATTTTTTTGGATTTTAGTAATGAAAACAGGTTGGAAATCATATAGTAATTGTATGTTTGTTTATCTTCATTCAGCAAGTGTTTTATGTAACGTAAGTGAAATGGCAGTTACAAATCTCTCTTTTACCGAAAGCGAAGCGTCGACGTCAATTATACTGAGGCGAAATCGATCTGTAGTTATTTAAAAAATTCTGCTTTATGTAAAATAAATTCTCGTAATTTTAAATAAAATCTATATCGATGCTAGACACTAATTTTTGTAAATGCTATATTAATGGTGTCATAGTTTTTTTATAATTAAGAAAAATCAGGTTTCGTCACCGAGAGTTGGGATGGCATTTTGCTTGATTGGAGTGAAGACTGAAAGCCTCTATTCGTAACGGAAATCAACCACACATGATGGTGATGACCCAAAACTTTTTCTAATTATAAAGAGTGATGGAGTAAAGAGTTATAAGAAGGATGATAGATGCCTATGGTAAAGAAAACGTTAAAACAACGCATTGTTGACGCTTCTGTCGTGTTATTTCAGCAAGATGGCTATCACAATGTCACTGTTGATCGCATTGTTGAATACATTGGTGCATCAAAGGGTGGATTTTATCATAATTTTAAATCGAAAGATGAATTGTTGTATGAAATTCACGATGTATTTATTTCATATGTTATTAAACAGTCACAGGAAGCATATGACAAATACGATACACCGATTACACGTTTATGTGCAATGCTGCAAACACTGACCCAAGTATTTGATATGTACCAAGCACATATTACTGTTTTTTATGAGGAAAGTCGTTCACTGCCAGAGGAATATAGTGAAATTATTCATAAAAAACGAGATCAATATCGGGATATTTTACAAAAAGTCATAGAGGAAGGCCAACAAACAAAGGATTTTCGTACAGAACTACCTTGTACTATTGTAACGATGGCTATTGTTGGGATGATTAACTGGACATATAAATGGTTTAAGCAATCAGGTCCATTAACAATGGAGGAAATTACAGAAGTCTTTACGGATATGGTATTGCGTGCGATTGTCACTGAACAAGCAATGGAAGAAGCAGTTCAATTTATGATCAAGGAGAAGCCAGAAGCAAAAGCTGGTTTTATTAATATTTAAAACAAACCGACTAGTCGGTATTAACTTCTTTAAACGGGTGTCCAAACACTCGTTGAAATAGAAGAACTCAGTCTAAGAACGCCACGTCCTGTGGCAATTTATCTGTGCGAAAGCGCAGCGACAGCAACACACGACTGAGTGATCAACATCATGTTGGCCCAAAGCCTCCGGCGGATGTCACGGAATCGGAAAGGAGTTCTTAGGGGATGTTAGCCTAAAATCATCGCATCCATGCGATAACGGCTAACTGACCTGCATCGTGCAGGCCTAGGCACAAAGCCGATTCCGGACGCAATTATGCCGAGGCATAATTGATTTTTACAACTATCATCTGAACGAAATTCGCTATGGCACATTAAACATTAGGGGGACTGGGGATGAACTTTGAACTAACGAAAGAGCAAGTAATGATTCGAGACATGGTACGTGATTTTGCTGAAAATGAAATTAAACCGTATGCTCGTGAGGTTGACGAGACATCGACGATGAGAATAGAGAGCTTTGAAAAGATGGCAGAGCTAGGCTTATTAGGTATTCCATTTCCTGAAGAGTACGGCGGTTCAGGCGGAGATACTGTTTCCTACGCACTTGCTGTTGAAGAAATCGGTCGTGCGTGTGGTGGCACAGGATTAAGCTATGCAGCAGCAGTTAGCTTAGGTGCTTCGCCTATTTATAATTTCGGTACAGAGGAGCAAAAGCAGGAATGGCTTGTTCCGTTAGCGAAGGGAGAAACATTAGGTTCGTTTGGTCTAACAGAGCCAAATGCAGGTTCAGATGCTGGTGGGACACGTACAACAGCCGTAATTGATGGTGATGATTACATCATTAATGGTGAAAAATGCTGGATCACAAATGCTGGCCATGCACGTCAAATTATTGTGACTGCAGTGACAGGTAAACGTGAAGATGGTAAAAAAATCATCTCAGCTATCATTGTACCAACTAATACTCCTGGCGTAACGATCAACTGCAATTACGACAAAATGGGCGTACGTGGCTCCAATACATGTGAGATTATTTTGCAAAATGTTCGTGTACCAAGGGCTAATCTTTTAGGGGATGAAAAACGCGGATTTAGCCAATTTTTAAATACTTTAGATGGAGGGCGTATTTCCATTGCTGCATTATCTGTAGGAATTGCACAGGCAGCTTATGAGAAATCATTAAAATACGCAAAAGAACGTGAACAATTTGGTGCACCAATTTCAAAACTTCAGGCGATACAATTTAAATTAGCCGATATGGCAATGGAGATAGAGCTTGCACGTACGTTAGTACATAAGGCGGCATGGCTTAAAGATCAAAAGAAACCGTTCGGGAAGGAAGCGGCAATGGCAAAATTATTTGCTTCTGAAATGGGCTTCCGCACTTGTAATCAAGCCATTCAAATTCACGGCGGTTCAGGGTATATGAAAGAATACGATGTAGAGCGTCATCTGCGTGACATTAAGTTAATGGAAATCGGTGAAGGAACATCTGAAATTCAACGTCTCGTTATTTCTCGTTTAATAGGCTGTTAATCATCTTAAGTAGCTAAAAGGAGGATTTTCATGGCAGAACTTGTGTATCAAACTATTGGTCAATTGCTAGACGAACAATCTGAAAAATACCCACAGCGAGAAGCATTAGTGTATGCAGACAGGGATTTACGTATGACCTACGAGGAGCTCAATCGGCAAAGTCGTTTAGTAGCTAGAGGGTTGATGGCTCTTGGAATAGAGAAGGGCGAGCATATTGCAGTATGGACGACCAATGTCCCAGAATGGGTACAGCTGCAATTTGGTACAGGTAAAATGGGTGCCCCTATCGTAACTGTCAACACTAATTATCGTTCAAGCGAGTTGGAATATTTATTGAAACAATCCGATGCAAAAACGATTATTTTAATTGAAAATTATCGAGACCATTCTTTTATGAATACACTGCAAGAGTTGTGTCCAGAGCTGGAACATTGTGAACCGGGTAATTTGCAATCAAAGCGACTACCTTTATTGAAAAATGTTATTTTAATTGGCGAGACGAAATACCCTGGCGTGCTAAACTGGTCTGATGTTTTATCTGCTGCAGAGCAAATAACAGAGGAGCAATTAGATCAAAGACAGCAAGCACTTCATTATGATGATGTTATTAATATTCAATATACATCGGGAACAACAGGTTTTCCGAAAGGTGTCATGTTAACGCATTATAACCTAGTCAATAATGCGATTAATATTGCAGAATGTATGCGTTTAACTTCTGAAGATCGCTTGTGCATCCCTGTCCCATTCTTCCATTGCTTTGGCTGTGTAATCGGTACATTAGCAATTACAACGAGTGGCGGGACGATGGTGCCAGTTCAGGAATTTTCACCTGCTGAGGTGCTACAAACGGTCGAAAAAGAGAAATGTACCGCGCTACATGGCGTACCAACCATGTTCATTAGCGAACTTAATTTACCGAATTTTTCGTCTTTTAATCTATCGACGTTGCGTACTGGAGTAATGGCAGGCTCTAATTGCCCTATTGAGGTGATGAAGGCCGTTATCGACAAAATGGGGATGAAGGATGTTACTATCTGTTACGGTCAAACAGAAGCCTCACCTGTTATTACACAAACAAGAGCAGATGACCCGCTATTGTTAAAGGTAGAAACAGTTGGGCGTGCATTGCCAAATCTGGAAGTTAAAATTGTCGTTCCAGGTACAGACGAAGAAGCTGCGCCGAATGAGCAAGGGGAGCTATGTACGAGAGGCTACCAGGTCATGAAAGGATACTATAAAAACCAAGAAGAAACGCTTCTTGCTATTGATGAGGCTGGTTGGCTGCATACCGGGGATTTGGCAACGATGGATGAGGCGGGCTATGTGCGTGTAACAGGGCGTTTAAAAGATATGATTATTCGCGGTGGTGAAAATATATCTCCTCGAGAAATTGAAGAATTCCTTTACACACACCCGAAAATTGCAGATGTACAGGTTGCGGGTGTTCCTGATCCTGTTTATGGAGAGGAAGCGGCAGCTTGGGTTATTTTGCGAGAAGGAGAGCAGGCAACAGAGGAAGAGATTAAGGATTATTGTCGGGATAAAATCTCTAGACATAAAATACCACGACATATTTTCTTCATCAACGACTATCCGATGACTGCATCAGGAAAAGTTCAAAAGTATAGATTACGAGAAAGTTTTGCTGCAACAGTGAGGTAAGAAGGGGGCCAGTGTTATGTTCAAGAAGGTTTTAATTGCAAATCGTGGAGAGATAGCAAGACGTGTTATAAGAACATGCAAACGACTAAATGTTCAAACAGTTGCGGTGTATTCCGAGGCAGACGCTGAAAGCTTACATGTGAAGGAAGCGGATGAGGCGTTCTGTATCGGAAAACCACCTGTTGCACAAAGTTATTTAAATATTGATCGTCTTCTTGAAGTGGCGAAGGAAAGCGGTGCTGAAGCTGTTCATCCAGGCTATGGTTTATTATCAGAAAACGCTGAGTTTGCTAAACGTTGTACAGAGGCGGGCTTAGTTTTTATTGGGCCTAGCGCAGACGTTATTGCTTCGATGGGTAGTAAATTAGAAGCCCGGAAAACAATGAAGGCGGCAGGTGTACCAATTGTTGAAGGTGTAGAGACACCGGTGAAAGATGTATCAGAAGCTATTGAAATTGCTTCCCGTCTAGGCTACCCGATTATGTTAAAAGCCTCTGCTGGCGGCGGGGGTATCGGAATGCAACTCGTAGAAAATGCAGAGGAATTGGCAAAAGCCTTTGAGGGAAATCAAAAGCGTGCACAGTCATTCTTTGGTGATGGCACGATGTATATGGAACGATTTATTGCTAATCCTCATCACGTCGAGGTACAAATTATTGCGGATCATGATGGCAATGTCGTACCACTATTTGAACGTGAGTGCTCGATTCAACGTAGAAATCAAAAAGTAGTTGAGGAAGCACCATCTCCTTTCATTTCTGAAGAAACAAGAAAAAGTATGCTAGATGCTTCAGTCAAGGCAGTTCAGCATATTGGCTATGTGAATGCTGGAACGATTGAGTATTTAGTAGATGCAGAGCAAAACTTTTATTTCTTAGAGATGAATACGCGCCTACAGGTGGAACATCCGGTGACTGAGGAAATTACAAAACTGGATCTTGTAGAGGAGCAATTAAAGATTGCGGCAAAACAACCATTAGCATTTACGCGCGATAGCATAGAAAGAACAGGGCATGCGATTGAAGTACGTATTTACGCTGAAAATCCTTCGACCTTTTTCCCTTCTCCAGGCACAATTACGGTTTTTGAATTACCTACAGGTAAAGGTATTCGCCATGAATGTGGCGTAGAGGCTGGCACTACGGTAACACCTTTTTACGATCCAATGATTAGCAAACTAGTAGTGTGGGGAGAAACACGAGCAATTGCGTGTGAGCGACTTATTGAGGCACTAAAAGCGTATAAAGTAGAAGGAATTCAAACAAATATTCCGATGCTGTTGAAAACAGTCACACATGAACAATTTTTAAAGGGCTATACAACAACTAAATTTGTAGATGAATATTATCTACCGCAATTAGCAGAGACGAAATAAATGAAAGCATTCGCACTTACTTAGTGCGAATGCGTTATCCGTACATTTATACATTTGGAGGGATTTACAATGGCAAAAGTTAAAGCGAGCATGGCAGGAACAGTGTGGAAAATCGTTGTAGCAGAAGGCGAGAAAGTGACAGCAGGACAAGATGTGGCCATTTTAGAATCGATGAAAATGGAGATTCCTATTGCAGCAGAAGAAGATGGCGTGGTTACAAAAATCATAGCGAACGAAGGGGATTTCATTAACGTTGATGATGATATTTTAGAAATCGAATAAGGAGGTTTCTTTATGCAGCTACCAAAGCATGTAACGTTAAAGGAAGTAGGTCCTCGTGACGGTTTGCAAAATGAGAAAACGCATATTGCAACTGCCGATAAAGTACAGCTAGTGAATTTACTTAGTCAAACTGGATTGAATTATATCGAGGTAACGTCTTTTGTGCATCCGAAGTGGATTCCACAGCTGGCAGATGCAGTGGAGGTGCTTCAAGCCATTAAACGCCAAAAAGATATTACGTATGCAGCACTAGTACCGAATATGCGTGGCTTAGAACGTGCATTGCAGGCTGAAGTAGATGAAGTGAGCGTTTTTATGTCGGCAAGTGAAAGCCATAATCAAAGTAATATTAATAAATCGATTAATGACACATTTCCGATATTACAGGAAGTTGTGGTAGGGGCAAAGGCAGCTCATAAAAACGTACGAGGCTATATCTCAACGGTGATTGGGTGCCCGTATGAAGGTTACATACAACCAGAAAAGGTTTTGCGAGTAACAGAAAAATTATTAGAAATGGGCGTCGATGAAATTTCGCTTGGTGACACGATTGGTGTTGGTGTACCGACGCAGGTGGAAAATCTTTTAGAAGAATTGCTAAAAAGATACCCTGCGGAAAATTTTGCGATGCATTTCCATGATACACGTGGCACAGCGCTAGCAAATATTGTTAAATCTTTAGAAATGGGAATTACGAAGTTTGATAGTGCGCTTGGTGGACTTGGGGGCTGTCCGTATGCTAAAGGAGCATCAGGTAATGTGGCCACGGAAGATTTATTGTATTTATTAGATGAAATGGGGATTAAAACGGGTGTAGAGCTGAATAAAGTGCTAGAGGCTGCGCTATTTATTGAACAGAAACTAGGGAAAGCAGTTGCCTCTAAACAAATGGCGATTACCCGTAATGAAAGGAGTACGAGTCAATTATGACGCAACTCGTTCGTTTTGAATTAATAGATGGTTGTATTGGGCTTATTACACTTTCCAGACCTGAAGCTGCAAATGCAATGTCTGTACAACTACTCCACGAACTTAGCACGACACTCGACAACATAAACGGTGATCCGGCAGTACGAGTCGTCCTACTAACGGGAGCAGGGGAAAAAGCTTTTTGCGCAGGAGCAGATTTAAAAGAACGCAAAGGGATGCCAGACCGACAAGTAAAGCAGATTGTGCAATTAATCGGTACAACAGTGGCAAAAGTAGAAGCACTCGCTCAACCAGTTATCGCCGTACTAAATGGTGTTGCTTTTGGTGGCGGACTCGAACTAGCATTAGCCTGTGATTTACGTCTTGCAGCAACACATGCAAAGTTAGGTCTTACAGAGACATCTCTCGGTATCATCCCGGGGGCAGGAGGTACGCAACGACTTCCACGACTAATTGGCATTGGAAAAGCGAAGGAATTAATTTATACAGCGCGTCGATTAAATGCAGAGGAAGCAAGAAGCTACGGTATTGTAGAGTACGTTCATGAGGGACATGAAGTACTTGAAAAGGCTCAGCAGCTTGCGCTCGAAATGGCAAAAAATGCACCACTTTCTTTAGTACAGGCGAAAATCGCCATGAATCAAGGCGTTGAAGTAGATTTAGCTACGGGCTTAAAAATCGAATCACTTGCATATAATGCTCTGATTCCTACAGAAGATCGATTAGAGGGCTTACTTGCTTTCCAAGAAAAGCGAACACCGCAATACTTAGGGAAATAAAGGCTCTGATAAAGGGTTTTGAATGGTTTTAAAGTAGGATTCTAAAAACAATAAAATCTAGCCACATCATAAAAAGCTGGGGTTGTTATTTGTTAAAACGTATGCCATGTCAATAAGTTGATTGGAGTGGAAGCTGGAACGGAAATCAGCCCCACGCTAGGTGATGAACCGATTATTGCAACATAAGGGAGAAGTAATACGAATGCTACTGCAATTATGTTAAGGCGTAACCGAATGGGCAAAAGGAGGAATTAAATATGAGCAATGTACCGACAGAAAATACGACTAAAACAATGAAGGAACAAATTTTAGCAGGTGGTCTTCCAAAATATCACGATAAAAATGCACAGCAAGGAAAGCTGTTTGTACGTGAACGACTCGAATTATTATTAGATGATGGGCTGCAATCAGAGGATGGCTTGTACGCAAACTGCTTAGCTGGTGATTTACCGGCAGATGGCGTTGTAACAGGAATCGGTAAAATTCATGGCCGTACTGTTTGTGTATTAGCAAACGATTCTACGATTAAAGCTGGCTCTTGGGGTAAGCGTACAGTAGAAAAAATGATTCGTATTCAAGAAACAGCTGAAAAGCTAAATTGCCCATTACTGTATCTAGTCGATTCGGCAGGTGCACGTATTACTGACCAATTAGAAATGTTTCCTGGTCGAAGAGGAGCAGGGCGCATTTTCTACAATCAGGTAAAGCTTTCAGGTAAAATCCCTCAAATATGCTTACTGTTTGGACCTTCTGCAGCAGGAGGTGCATATATCCCTGCATTCTGCGATATTGTGGTCATGGTAGAGGGTAATGCATCGATGTATTTAGGATCTCCACGTATGGCGGAAATGGTTATTGGTGAGAAGGTAGATTTGGAAACGATGGGTGGAGCGAAAATGCACTGTTCTGTTTCTGGTTGCGGAGATGTGCTTGCTAAAAACGAGCAAGAAGCAATTGCCTATGCTCGTAAATATTTGAGCTATTTCCCGAACAATTATGCAGAGCGCGGTAAGGTAGAGGCTCCAAAGCCACCAGCTTCATTTGATAAATCGATTGATGAGCTAATACCAAAAAATCAAAACGTTCCTTTTGATATGTATAAACTAATTGAACGTATTATTGATGAAGATACGTTTTGTGAAGTGAAAAAATTATTCGCTCCAGAATTAATTACAGGACTTGGGCGCATTAATGGGCAATCCGTTGGAATTATCGCCAATCAACCGCGCGTAAAGGGAGGCGTTCTGTTCCACGATTCAGCTGATAAAGCAGCAAAGTTCATTTCACTTTGTGATGCGTTTAATATTCCACTTCTTTTCCTGGCGGATGTACCAGGCTTTATGATTGGTACACAGGTCGAAAAGGCTGGGATTATACGCCATGGTGCGAAAATGATTTTCGCAATGAGCGAGGCAACTGTCCCTAAATTAACGGTCATTGTTCGTAAAGCATATGGTGCAGGGCTGTATGCAATGGCAGGTCCTGCTTTTGAGCCAGACTGCTGTATTGCGCTATCCAACGCGCAAATTGCTGTAATGGGCCCTGAAGCTGCGGTCAACGCAGTATATGCAAATAAAATTGCTGAACTCCCAAAAGAGGAGCAAGCAAGCTTTATTGCAGAGAAGCGCAAAGAATATCAAGAGGAAATCGATGTCTATCGTCTAGCTTCAGAGCTTATCATTGACGATGTTATTGAGCCAAAAGATTTAAGAAAAGCACTCGAATCACGTTTAGAGCTTTATATGTCAAAATATTTATTATTCTCGGAACGTAAACATGGAGTAAATCCAGTATAAAGTCTGAAATAATGCTGTCTCAGTTTAATCGAGGCAGCTTTTTTATTTTTTAAGTTCATCACCGAAAGCTTGGGGACAGAATTTTGTTAAAATTTGTTTACTCATCTCTTTTCTAATTGAACCTGGACAAACGTATAGTATAGGGGGATAAGTACTCCTAATGCGCCTTTGAAACGCATTACCCATCTTATTATTACCACTTGCTTGGGGAAGTGGAGCATATTAAAATGATGAGAGGATATAGGGAAGTAGGTGGTATAGGCATGACAAAAAATAATATACAGGGTAGTGCCAAGCTACCATTACCTTATCGTTCATTGATAGATACATATTATTTACCAATTAAGATAACAGGCTGGATATTTTTTTGTATTTATTCCGTTATAGCTTTTTATAAACTAGTCATTGATCGTCTAGTGAATGTAATCATTATTTTATTCCATGGCGAATATTCTTTTGATGAATTAGGGCTGTTTGATTATAGTGACTGGCGTTTAACTACAAATTTTATTCCCTTTGATACAATTCTTCGTTATATAAATTACTCTCAGTATTTTAATTTTGATATCATTATTATTAATTTACTCGGCAATTTATTAATATTTACCCCAATGGGCTTTTTACTTCCATTATTATCAAAAAAGTTTCGGAAAGCTCGGACAGTTATTTGGGTAGGCTTTTTCTCTAGCTTAGCGGTAGAAACTATCCAGTTTATTTTTAGGGTCGGATCGGCAGATATTGATGATTTAATTTTAAATACACTTGGAGCATGGCTTGGTTACCTAGCCTATAAAAGTATACTTATTAAATCTAAAAAAAATAGATAGAAACAGTCCTTGCTAAAGGGCTGTTTTTTTTAGTGGTGAATTAACACCATTTATAAAGTGGTTACAGTAATAATTTTTATTGAAATTATATATTGCAGTAATAAATGAACGAAAAAATGAATTTGAAGATAGGTCTTTATGCCCGTTTTATCGAAAGTGGGTTATTCCTTTAGGAGCTTAGTATTAATTTGTTCTTGAATTTGGTAAAGAAAATTCCGATAATTAGGGTACAGAAACTATTAGAGAAGAAATTATCATATCTATTATTTAAATTGCATATTAAATAAGAAAGCCGAGGTGAATCTATATGAAACTATCAAGTTTAATCGAACAAGAAAGAATTTCATCACACTATAATCGTAAAAAACTTTTACAGCGCAAACAAGCAGGTGATGCATATCGAAAAAACTCACTGTATTTTCAGCCAAAGAAAAATCCGTTATTGCTTGAGCTAGAAAATTTACTTTTAGGGCATACAGATCAAGAACTCTATGAGCAACAAAAAGAGGAATCCAACGAAATCACGCCTCAACAGCAAGCAATTATTGAAGATTTACAACAAACTAAAAAGAATGTGCTCGCTCATGAGCAAACGCAAAAAACTGAAGCTCTTGAGAATTCACAGCTAGAGCATGTAGATGAAGAGACGTTACAAATTTTAGAGCAGGTGAGGAATACAGCGCTAGCACCCACGCAATCTTCACCACAGGATTTACGTATAGCGTCAAGTGCAAATGATCAAATACAGCAAATGCAAGCACAATTAAATGGCCAAGAGCTAGATAAAAGTGAACTCGATGAGCCTGCTTTTGTTCGTGAAGTAATTGAAGTTAAAGTGCCAGAACGTTTTTCGAAGGAATTGAAATTAAATCCATTTGCAGATACAATTTTCGGTAAGAGTTATGCAGAGGCATATAAGGCGCGAACATTTAAATATGCGTCTGAAAAATATACCACTCATATTCAAATGGCGAAAGACGGCTATCGACCAGGAAATGACCCTATGTTCTCCATGATAGCCTAATGCTGCAGATGGGAGTTTTTTAATATGGCTAAGGCGAAGCATGCGAAAACGAATGCTATAAGATTATTGGAGCAACAAAAAATTCAGTTCGAAGTAATTGAATATGAAACAGGTGACGGCCAAGTTGACGGAATATCGGTTGCTGAAAAAATTGGTCACCCGGTTTCTCGTGTTTTCAAAACATTAGTAGCAAAGGCAAGTGCACAAAAGCTTTTTGTATTTGTTATTCCTGTAGCAGAAGAGCTTGATTTAAAAGCTGCTGCAAAGGTTATAGGAGAGAAGAAAATCGACATGCTCCCTGTCAAGGAGTTGCTCGGCTACACAGGCTATGTACGAGGCGGATGCTCTCCGGTCGGCATGAAGAAGCTTTATCCTACTGTCATTGATGCGTCAGCTCAAGAGCAAGGAAAGATTATTGTGAGTGCCGGAAAAATCGGCATGCAAGTCCACCTACAACTAGATGATTTAGTTGCTGCAACAAAGGCAAAGCTCGCACCAATTACCACTACCCAAGCATGATATGTTGGGTAGTTTTTTATTTAAGTTGTCAGGAAGTAAGAGTAAGATTTTTGTAGAAATAGGTTACTGTTAGAGCAATATCATACATGAGAGAAGGATATGAATGAGGAAAATTACGGGGTGGCGTTGGACTTTTTTTATTGGTGGCTTAATGGTGATGTCACTTGGAATTACAATGTCCATTAAAGGGAAAATCGTAGGAACGAGCCCTTGGGATGTGTTGCATGTGGGTTTATTTCAGAATTTTGGTTTATCAATTGGTACTTGGTCTATTTTAACAGGGCTTTTAATTGTTATTTCAACTTCAATTGTTTTACGAGAATGGCCAAAAATCGGGACATGGCTCAATATGCTTCTTATCGGATCTTTTATTGATGTTTTTAATTGGCTATTACCGTCAACAAGTATTTATGGCTTACAGATAACTTATTTTGTGGTAGGTTTATTTGTTTTAAGCTTTGGCTGTGGTATGTATATTGCTCCGAATATGGGGGCAGGGCCACGGGATACATTAATGATGATTCTTGTTGAAAAATTTGGCGGAACGATTAAAACAGCACGAATGGGTATCGAGGTGCTTGTAACAATTCTTGGCTGGTTACTCGGAGGTCCTGTTGGGGTTGGTACTGTGGTCATTGCTTTAACATCAGGCTATATTGTGCAATATTCGTTACCTTATTGTCGAAAAGTATTAATGAAGTGTATTGGCAATGTAGAGGACATGATCCCATTCTATTAAATAGGAAGCTACTTTTATTTGTAAAAAATAAAAGTAGCTCTTCATTTTTTTTAACGTTCCTTCATATAATGCAAGGCATAAGATAAAGGGGGAGCGTTATTGAACGGAAATGTGACCTATTATTATGGGCACGCACTGACTGGGCAAGGAATTAAACATTTATATAAAGAAATGATGGATGAGGCAGAATTAGTTTATATTTTGCAAGGTGCACCTACGTTTAAAGGATCCGAGCTTATTAAAGAGCTAGGTTATTTTTATGTGAAGCAAGGCTTTGCGGTGGAGTGGTTTAAGCATTCTTTGCTGGAGGATATTGTTGAGGCAGTGTATGTTCAAGGATGTAATCGACTATTTGTATGGTCATCAGGGTGGGGGATTGAACCGATTTTCCTTGGAACAAAGCATCGGGTAATGTCATTTTATGATTGCTTAGAAGAAGTCCAGCTTGAAAGGGTTGGCGAACAGCTCGCTGATGCTATGACGGAACGAGAGTCGTGGCGTGAGAAGTGTATTTCGAAGCTTAATAGTGCTATAAAGATCCATGATGATTGGGAAGTAGTTACACAAAGCTGTATGAACTGGCAGGCATTAAATGACCAAGTTGAAAATTTAAAGACAGATGTTTTCCAGTCAATCGTCTTAAATAAAACAGGAATGCGTACGCATCGCTTACTCGGAACGTTAACACCGAGGGGGGCCGAAAATACAGTAGATAGCATAACAAAAAATGTATCTCGAAGATTGATGATCAAAGGGAAGCCGGGTACAGGTAAATCTTCTTTAATGAAAGGTTTAGCAGACGAAGCAAATGCGAGAGGGCTCGATGCACAAATTATTTGGTGTGGCTTGGATTCAAACTCTGTTGATATGGTTATTATTCCGGAATTGAATTTTTGCATCTTTGATAGTACAGATCCACATGTCTTCGAACCTCAGGATGGAAGACTAGGAGATGAAATTTTCGATATAGGGGTACATTGCGCAATTTCACAGGAAGCAGAAGCTAAAATTGAAGATATTCGGGCAAAGTATAAAGAAGCAATGCAGGATGCAATGGGTTATTCGAAGCGTTATGCGGAAGCGGAGTATACTGTTCGTCGATTAATAGATAATTGTTTATCTTCATCGCTTTGGCGAGAAAAAACTGCCCCACTATTCGAAAGATTAACAAAGTAATTTTTCTAATAGCATGCTTGTGCTACACTAGGAACTAGAATAGTGTTCCTAGGAAAGGATGATACGCTTGTCAAAAGTATTGAATGCATTTTTAGATGAAAACCTACAAGCCTTACGCAATCAAGGCTTATACAATGAAATTGATCCAGTAGAGGGAGCAAACGGACCAACTATCCAGGTACGTGGCAAAAATCTAATTAATCTATCCTCAAACAACTATCTTGGCTTAGCAACGAATGCAGATTTAAAGCGTATTGCCAAAGAAACAATTGAGAAATACGGTGTGGGGGCTGGAGCAGTCCGTACGATTAACGGTACACTTGATCTACACGTAAAATTAGAGGAGAAGCTCGCTGAATTTAAAGGAACAGAAGCAGCGATCTCTTACCAATCAGGTTTTAACTGTAATATGGCAGCTATTTCAGCTGTTATGGATAAAAATGATGCGATCCTTTCAGACCAATTAAACCATGCATCGATTATTGATGGCTGTCGTTTATCACGTGCGAAAATCATTGCCTATAATCACTCTGATATGGACGATTTACGTGCGAAGGCAAAGGAAGCAAAAGAATCAGGCTTATACAATAAAGTCATGGTCATTACTGATGGTGTATTCTCAATGGACGGTGATATTGCAAAATTACCAGAAATCGTTGAGATTGCGAAAGAGTTTGATTTAATAACATACGTTGATGATGCACACGGATCAGGCGTAACAGGTAAAGGAAAGGGTACTGTGAAGCATTTCGGTTTAGAAAAAGAAATTGACTTCCAAATTGGTACACTTTCTAAAGCAATTGGTGTTGTTGGTGGATATGTAGCAGGTAAGAAAAATTTAATTGACTGGCTGAAAGTGCGTTCTCGTCCGTTTTTATTCTCAACGGCATTACCACCAGGTGATGTTGCTGCGATTACAGCGGCAGTGCAAATGCTGATTGACTCAACAGAGCTTCACGATAAACTTTGGGAAAATGGCGATTATTTAAAAGCGGGTCTTGCTAAGCTAGGCTTCAATATTGGTGCATCTGAAACGCCAATTACACCATGTATTATTGGTGATGAAAAGCTTACGCAGGAATTTTCCCATCGCCTATTTGAAGAAGGTGTCTACGCTAAATCAATCGTTTTCCCAACGGTTCCAAAAGGCACAGGACGTGTTCGTAACATGCCTACAGCGGCACATACAAAAGAAATGCTGGACGACGCTCTAGCAATCTATGAAAAAGTCGGCCGTGAGCTAGGCGTTATTCAATAATAAAAAGAACCTTTATAATTTTAACTGTACCCTATAAGATAGACATTAAAAGTCTGTCTTATAGGGTAATTTTTTATAATTATAACTAGGTGAAGCAGATTTCCTAATATATAATCAGAAAGTTTGAGTGCTATACATTATAGATTTAAAGCATTGGATATAATGGGGGCCAAAAATAGAGGCTTTTGATGAAAATCTGAGGTTGGGTTATTTCAAGAATAATTTTCAAGGGATTGCAACGCTTGGCTTTAGTTCGTGAGGAATCTATTTATTGAAGCAAAATGTAGTTGTCATAATTTTTTTCATAAAATACCTCCTCATTTGTTGCGATATACTTAATAACACCAAAGGTGGGAATAAAATGAAATTGTTTGATGTGATGACTGCAATTTCTTTAGGATTTTTTACAGGTGTTTTACTTAGTGGTGGTGGAATAAAACTTCATGAAAGTGGAATCCATATTTTATTAGGTTGTATTTTTTGGATGTTAACTTTCATTTATTGGCGCATGCCTTCCCTGAAAACTACCAGAGAAAATAAAGAGAACTAGTATTGATTAAATTTTATATACCCTAGGGATTTAAGTTTAATCTGACTTCTTCTTTTTAACTTAAAAGGCAGTAATAACAAGAAAAAAACGTGTTATTACTGCCTTTTACTAAAGTTATGTGTTAACAGAAATTGTATAAGAATATATAAAAGCTCACGTGCTCTGGGAAAGTACTTTGCAAAAATTTTAAAATTGTTGAAGTGAGCATGCTTCTAGTATGAATGAAACAGGGGAACCCCATAGCTTTTCTGTACCTGACAGATCCACAAAACTTTCATCAACACTGTATACGTGTATAGCATCCACAGGAACATAACTAGAAATCAAAAAAATAATTCCAGTCCCTTTTCAGTCGATGAAATTCGATAACCAGTGAATTCATCTGGTTATAGAGAGCCTACCATTTGTGCAAGCACAAAGACGTTTCCGAACGCATTGTTTATCTACGCGAAAGCGACAATTAAGGCATAATTGATCTGTAACTACATCTGAGGCAATGCCTATAAGTTTAGGAATTACTTTTAAGCCATTTAAATACATATTTAATTTTTTACTGTAACTTTTATTGGACTTAAGCGTACTAATTAATAGAATCTAAAACTAAGCAAAAGTTATTAGTAAGATTCACTTTCGCGAAAAGACCAGGACTCACTTCATTGCTGAGATCCTGGTCTTTTTGTATTTGTTCCTAAGAAATGTTTTTAAAGCTGCTCTTACACAGACAACAGCGATATCATTTTTAACTTCTTTCAGCGGTTTTTCTCCGTAACGAAAGTGAAACGGCAGTTACAATTATTTTCTGTAGCGAAAGCGAAGCGTCAGCTACAAATGTTTGTTTTGGTTCTAACTACTTGTTTCATTTACTATCGACTTCATCTTTTTTCAGCAATGTGATATCACGTAATCCCTTTATAGATATTGCCCCTGCTAATGCGATAGAGACTTTTAATTCATCATATAAATTCGTCATTACTTTTTCGACTCCTTGCTGGCCTTCTAAGGCAAGTCCGTAGACGAAGGGACGACCAATGGCAACAGCATCTGCTCCTAAAGCGAGTGCCTTAAGAGCATCCATACCACGATACACACCGCTATCTAAAATAACAGGAATTTGTCCCTTTACGGTTTTCACAATGTCAGGAAGTGCATCAAGTGAAGCGATTACGCCATCCAATTGGCGGCCACCATGGTTTGATACGATAATACCGTCAATGCCGTTTTCTATAGCTAGTTTTGCGTCTTCAGGATGTAAGATTCCCTTCAATAAAATAGGGAGATTAGAACGGCGCTTTAATTCACGCACATTGTCCCAATTTAATGTTGGATGGAAAACATTTTGTAAAACGCCCTGTACATATGACTCAAATGAATCATCTGGTAAGGAAGCAGTAAAAACAGGGTCATTCATATAGTTTCCTCGTGCATACCCAAGCTTTAATGGTGAAAATTGATTGCGAACATCTTCTTCACGCCAGCCGAGCATGACTGTATCTACAGTTAAAACAATAGCCTCAAAACCAGCAGCCTCGGCTCGTGCAGCCATACTATAGGCTATTTCTTCATTTGTTGACCAATATAATTGAAACCATTTAGTAGCAGTGGGAGCTGTTTGTGCTACATCCTCAAGTGCATAGCTTGAAACTGTACTTTGAATATAAGGAATTTTTAACTGATCGGCAGCACGTGCAACGGCAAGCTCTCCCTCATCATGCGCCATTCTATTCATGCCAACAGGAGCAAATAAGAACGGGGTTGGATGTACTTTTCCGAACAGTTCAATCGATGTATCAATACTTGAAACATCATGTAAAAAGCGTGGAATAATAGAGTATTTTTCAAAAGCTGCACGGTTATTTCGTAATGTTTGCTCACCACCAGCACCTGAACGGATGTAACCAAACGGACCAGCTTCCATTTTTTCTGTAACTGCTTTTTCTAAATCTGCAAAGCAAATAGGGAAGGGGGCTTGTGCATTAATATTTTTTAACAGTAGATCGCCATCTGTTGTCTTTGTCATCGTAATCCTCCTACTAATCTTTCTTTAGCTTTGCAGCAAAGCGATTACCTATTGATTGAATAATCTGAACAAGGATGATTAAGATAAACACTGTCGCATACATCACATCGACCTCATAGCGTAAATGGCCGTAACGGTATGCGAGATCACCTAAACCACCAGCACCAACCATTCCTGGAGAAGCGGTAAGTGCAACTGCCGCCGCTTGTTGCACGGCAGGGAATTGACTACAAAATAGATGATCTTGAATAAGATTAATGGCTGCAACAATATCAGGGTTACCAACTGCAAAACCAATGCGCCAGCCTGCCATATTATACGTTTTGGATAATGTATACATTTCGATACCGACATCTTTAGCACCGTCAGCTTGTAGGAAACTGATAGGCTTATTGCCGTCAAATCCAATCGCCCCGTAAGCGAAATCATGTGATACGATAATGTTGTGCTCTTTTGCAAAGCGTACTGTTTCCTCGAAAAATTCAAGTGTTGCAGTACCACCAGTTGGGTTATTCGGGTAATTCAAGTAAAGCAGCTTCGTCTTTTCTTTTACTTCATCGGATAGAGCATTATAATCAGGCAGAAAATTATTTTCTGCAAAAAGTGGCATGACTTCAAAATTAACATCGCCTAATACGACACCAGATAAGTAATCTGGATATCCAGGGTCAGGTAACAGCATTGTATCACCGGGGTTTAAAACGGCTAACGGTAACTCAACAAGACCGATTTTCGTACCACCAAGAATAGCTACCTCTGTTTCAGGGTCAATGTCAACATTGTATTCACGTTTGTAGAAGTTTGCTGCTGCTTGGCGTAATTCTGCTATGCCACGAAATGGAGAGTATTTATGATTTTGAGGATCTTCTGCTGCCTCCTGTAATGCTTTAATAATGTGTGGAGGAGTGGGTTGGTCTGGATTACCTTGACCAAGATTAATAACATCACGCCCTTCAGAAAGAGCGGCGTTTACTTTTTGCACAAGTGCTGCAAAAAATTGAGTTGGAAGTTGCTGTAGTTTTTTTGAGAATTCCATGCATGTCCACCTTTTTCAGAATATAATAATTATTAAAGATATGATGCACATAATATTACTTTTTTTAGTAATTGTCTAGAGCTTTTTCAAAAACTACGGGCGACTATAAGAGGCCCATATGGGGTGGGGAAATTGAACAAAGTCTCATATTTTATCGTCAATTCTTTTACTACAGAGCTTTACAAGGGAAATCCTGCAGCAGTATGTTTACTTGATTCAACAATAACTGAGTCGACCATGCAGAAAATTGCTCAGGAGATTCCCGTACCAACAACAGCTTTTGTCCAAAAGAAGGATAATGATTTTTTTCTTAGATGGTTTACGCCAGCAAAGGAAATCCCGATTTGTGGACATGGAACAATCGCTAGCGCTTTTTTACTCTGGAAACAAGGGATTGTACCCGTCAACTTTTCCATTACATTCCAAACTTTAAGTGGTCTTTTGCAAGCAATTTGGTTGAATGAACTAGTAGAAATAACAATTCAAAAGTATCGGCTAGAAGAGATTGAATGTCCTGTGGAGCTTGAAGAATGGCTTGGTATGAAACCAATATATGTAGGGAAAACAGAATTGGATTATATCGTGGAGCTAAGTCATGAAGAGTATATTGCAGATTTCAAAGCAAATTTTCATGCGATGAATCAGTTCCCTGTACGTGGTGTTTGTATTACAAGTCGTTCTAAGGATGAGGGGATTGATATTGTCTCGAGATTCTTTTCTCCAGCACAAGGCATTGATGAAGACCATGTAAATGGTTCCACTCATGGTGCGTTAGGACCTTACTGGTGTGAAAAGTTATCAAAAGAAAGCATCGTTAGCAAACAGCTTTCAAAACGTGGTGGATTATTATACGTTACACCAAAAATAAAAGATGTGGCAATTGCGGGTTCGGCTGTTCAAGTATTAAATGGTGAGATATTAATCTAAATATTGAGCTAAAACCATGGAAGTAAGGTTGTTTTTGTGATTTTAAGTATATCTTTGCCACATTGGCAAGGATATACTTAATTTTATTTTAGGCAAGATTATACTTAAAAATAAGTCTGTAAACAAATAACGGATAACTTTAGATTTTTCAAACAATATACCCTTACTAACAAGTGATTTTAAATATAACATGTGACGTAAAGCATTAAATTTCCTGTTGGAAACTTTATGCTTTATTTTATTTCAGGAAATTTTATGCTTGATTTATTTTCCTGAATTGCAATTCCAAGTTGAACACTTTTTCTCAAAAAAACCTCAGAGGTTCCTTTGTCTTCTGTTCGTCGGTCGGCGTAGTCCGTTCAACCTGTGTTGGCTAGGTCTACAAGGCGTTTCTCTTGTAGGCTTTTCTGTTTAGAGGGAGGCTCGGCTTGAGGGGTATTCCCGCGGTCTTAGACGATGAGTTTCTAGAGTTCCTCTTCAAACAGTTCATTTGGTGTCTTGTAGACAAAAAAATTTCTTGGTAGGTTGTTCATAGCTTCCTCAACCATACGAATCTGCGTCAGGCTATAATCCTCAATCGCATGTCCTTTTGGGTGAAACGACGGATGATTCTATTGTGGTTCTCATTCGTTTGTCAAAGCTATGTCAATGAAACAAAATGATTTCTCTTTCGTATAATACTTTTGTCATCGTTTTAAATTGGTTGATGGTTCATCTGAATTATATATATTTTAAAGATATGTGGGATAAAAGATCCTCTATATAATACTTATTATGGTATAATAAATGCTGTATTTTTATAATATAGAAATTTATTACTTTTTTAATGAATTGTATTAAAATGGTTTTGAATAAAAAGGAAATTTAGTTTGATAATAGCTCTTCACCAAAAGTTGTGGATGACATTTGTTAAAAAGCATGACGACTTCGTGAGGTCAGAGTGAAAGCGCACAGTCGGAACGGATATAAACCACACGCTTATGGTGATGATCCCTGATAATAACATCATTTTAATAATTAATTTGTTAGGGAAAATTAAGTTATGAAGGATGAAAATAATGCGTAATTTTTTTATTGAGGATAATGGATTTGAAGTTAAGATTCAATCAGATTTACAACGAAAAATCAAAGTAATACAATTCCTTTCAAATAAAAAAAGGTGGTATTCATTCGAAGAGATATCGAATGCCATAGAAGCTACAGATAAAACAATTAGAAAAGATTTGAATTATATAAAAGATGTAATACCTGAAAATTGGAGTATTGAAATAAAAAAAGGTTATGGTGTTCAATTAATAATGCCTATCCATGCATCAGTAAATGAAGTGATTACGTTATTTTTTAGAAAATCTTTAACATTTCAGATTTTAAATAAGTTAATAGTGAACAATGAAACAACGGTAGTGAATATAGCTGAAGAACTGTTTGTTCAACCATATGTTGTCTCTAAAGCTTTAAAAAAAGTTGAAAGAGACTTAGCTCATTTTGGTTTAAAACTTGAAAGGAAACCGATTAAGATAGTAGGTGATAACTGGAGAGTAATCCATATGTTTACGAAATTATTTTCAAAAGCTTACATGAGTACAGATTGGCCATTTTCATTTGCCAAAGATGATATTTTTGATTTTATAGAGAGAGTAGAAAATTCGATGGATATTGTTTTATATATAAGTTCTAGACGTAAATTTGCATATTTTTTAGCTATTTTACTATTAAGGAAGCAACAAGGACATGAATTACAATGGATTAACGAATTTTCAAATCATAATTGGGATACACCGCAGTACAATGAAATATCTTTACATTTAGATCAGGTGGAAAGAGAACATAATATAGCATTTTCTGACGCAGAAAAAATTACAATAACGATTGTTTTTAAATGTTTGGATTATATATATAAGTATCCAGATAAAGAAAGAAAAAATGAAGTAAGCTTATTTTACGAAAGTAGTTTACCTGTGTATAATATCACAAGAGATTTTATATCTATGTTAGATAATAAATTTAGTAATTATTTTATTAAAGATGAGGAATTTATCTATTCAATTATTCTTTACTTTAGGAAGAAAGTACATATTTTAAATTTGCTTTCTTATATTCCAGGTAATAATAAAAACACTACATCTTCTATGAAAAAACAACACTTTAAAACTTTTCTGAAAGTTAAGGACGTATATATAGGCTGGGTACGAAAGCATAAAATAACTAATTATGTACCAGATGAAGAAATTATTAATATTGTAATGTACATAGAAGCTTCTCGAATTTCTAATGAGTTTAGACCCAAAAAAACTCTTATCATTGCAGGAGAAGGAAGAGGCTGGAGAAAATATATTTCAGCGAAATTAAAGAATCAATTTGGAAATAAAATAGAATTTCCACCTCTTATTTCGACTAACTTAGCAGAAGAAAAAGAGTTGGAAGTAGATTATGATATAGATTTTATTATTTCTACTATACCGCTTAGAATAAAATCACTTCCGGTCATACAAATCCAGCCTTTTGTAACAGAGCGGGATATTGATAATATAAGTAAATATATAAATGAATAAGTGACATTACAACCATCCTCCAAATGAAACGCCCTGTAAAGTTAGACCACAAAATCTAACTTTTGCGGGGCGTTTTATGTCCAAATTTATTCTGATGAAGATTGGCATTTTCACGTATCTAATCCTTGGCATATTTTATTGTTTCGCTGTGCTCCTACTGTCCACCTGTTTAATTGCGATTCGTAATTCATTTACTATGTTAATCCCTTAGATATTAGTAGGTTCGATGGCTAGTTTAATAAATAACTTTCCAATTATGGGGATACAGAATTTAATTAATGAAACGTTCTAAGGACAGCTGTTAAAAAGTGTGAATGGGACCATTTGGAACGCTTCTATTTAGGTAATTACATAGATAATTTGTTAAATTTTTATTCGTAATTTTTATTCTTCAAAAGTTCAATCCACTTAGGATATACCTTTTGAAAAATTTCTATTAAACCCGGATCGAATTGAGTACCTGCCCCTTCAATAATCCGTTTATAAGCTTCTTCTGCGGACAGTGCATTACGGTAAGACCTTGTAGATGTCATTGCATCAAATGCATCGGCAATAGAAACAATTCTTACATTTAAAGGAATTTCATGACCTTTTAATCCGTCTGGATAACCACTTCCATCCCATTTCTCATGATGAGAACGTATTATAGACCGATGTTCATGAATAAAAAGAGGAGTAAATGAAAGATTATTCAATAATTTTGCGCCAAGAAGACTGTGTTTTTTAATAACACTATATTCTTCATTTGTAAGATGAGAATCTTTATTTAGAATTTCATCGGGTATTCCTATTTTCCCAACATCATGTAATAAACAAGCGAGATAGAAATTTTCCAAATCCTTTTTTGTATATATTCGGCTTTCTTCAGCAAGAATTGTTGCATATTCGGCAACTCGTTCACAATGACCTTTTGTATACGGATCCTTTAGCTCTAATATTTCCATCATTAATAAAATGATATCCTTTATTCGTATTTCATATTCTGATTTAAATGTTCTAACTAAAAATTTTAGAGTGAACAAGATTAAAATAGAAACAAGTACAGCTGTATTAAATGCGAAAATTAACTCATCTAGATAATAAGATGGGTAGAAATAAAATAGTAGAAGATATTTTAGTAAAACAAAGAAAGAATACAAAGCAACGAGTTACTTAAAAACATAAGTGAAAATATAATCATGAAGAAATCAATATAGGATGCGATGATTAACTTTTCAAAGTCATCAATAAGGACAATAACGTGTACGATCCTATAGATGATATAGAGTAAAAGAAATACGTATTTTAAGTATTTTTGTTTTTTTATTAGGTATTTATTTATCAATAGGGAAGTCGAAAATAATAAGAGGAAAATCAGGAATTCTAGTATAGCTATTTTTAACGAGAGTATAGTATTAAAGATTATAAAATCATAGAAATTATGAGCTGATAACAGTATATATAATACAATAATAAATAATGCACTTATCAATAATTTAGTTGATGTAATTTTATTAAAATTAAGCTTCTTTGCCCTCATGATTATCACCTATTAAATCGAATATTTTATACCCATTACTATAAGATTATTCACTTCATCATTTTTTGATAGAAGTGTTATCAATTATTTTATATTTAAGTGGCTCGTGGTTTATTATTATTTTTCATGAGCTACTTTATAATTTATCAAAAGAGTAAGAAGTCATACCTATTAAAATATACCTAGTAGTAGGTAAATTTTAATAGGGTGATTTTCGTATATTTCTATATAATTTTACTTAGATGAAGCCAGTTGGCTAGAAATTCTGAGCAAGGCTTTGTTAACACTAATATCGTTTTAGGAATAGTAAAACAATAAAATATAAAATGAGGTGAAGGTTTGAATATGTCAAATCCTATTTTAGTAAATGTTACAGAAGAAATTGTGCGTGGTTTAGTGCGTTTTCTACTACAAGGACCGGAATATCAAACATTTTGTAAATGTGAAACCTGTGAACTTGCCGTAGTAGCACATACACTGAATGAATTGCCAAACACGTATGTTACATCTAATGAATACCGAGATGCAGCGTTTGAAATTATGAAAACTCCTGAAAATCTGAAATTAATCAATAAAGAGATTATTCATGCATTACATGCGGAAAATAATCATCCTCAACCAATATTTTCGAGAGTTCCTTTAGTTAATCATACATATGCCAAAAGTAAAATAATTAATTAAATCGATGCTGAAAGTTATAGATTAGCTCAACTGAAATCAATATAATACCTTTAACAGGATACGGTATTAAAAATAAGTAAGTTAAAATGGTTGGTGTGACAATGTTGGCAAATATATCGATAATTAGTTGGCAAATAAATAATTAAAATCACAGTTTTATTGTAGTATAAAATACAGAACAGTACTGTCTAGAGGAGGAATAACAATGAAAATCGGTTGTATCCAATTAAACGTAGGCTTTGGTAAAGTAGAAGAAAATTTTGCTCGCGCAGAGGAAAAAATTCGTGAAGCGGTAAAACAAGGTGCAGAAATTATTGTCTTACCGGAGATGTGGAATTCAGGCTATGCTCTTGAAAAATTACCAGAGCTTGCAGATGTTAATGGAGAGCGTTCGAAAGCATTTTTATCAGATCTGGCGAAAGAGCTTGGCGTACATATTGTTGGTGGCTCTGTTTCAACGAAGAAGGGCGATAAATTTTACAACACGATGTATACGTTTGATAAGAATGGTGAGTTAGTAGGTGAATATAACAAGGCACATCTTTTCCGTTTGATGGACGAGCATTTATATTTAGAAGCTGGGGATGAAATGAATCGCTTTGCCCTTGGAGATATCGAGGCTGCGGGTGTGATTTGCTATGATATCCGCTTCCCGGAATGGCTACGCGCTCACGCCTTAGAGGGTGCAAAGGTATTGTTCGTACCGGCGCAATGGCCGACACCACGTATCGATCATTGGAAAACATTGCTGCAAGCACGTGCCATTGAAAATCAATGTTTCGTCATAGCTGTTAATCGTATTTCTAGAAAGGTAGAAAACTTCAATGGTCAATCAATGATTATTCAACCGTGGGGCGAAGTGCTTTGGGTTGGCGCCGAGGACGAAGAAGTAGCTGTCATCGATGTGGACTTTTCGATTGTCGATGAAGTACGAGGCCGAATTCCTGTTTATGACGACCGTAGACCAGGATTATATAGCGGAGTAGTTACCGAAAACTAAAATTGATAGCACGCTCAAGAAGCAATGCAATCTTGAGCGTGCTAACCAATCAATATCGCCGATAACCCCTGCTAAAACTAAGAAATTAGTTTTTCTCCTCAATCAAAGAATTAGCAAGCAACATAAATTCAAGTGTAATTCGATTATGTCCCTTCATAAAATTTTCCCCTAAGAGACTTTCAAGCTTTTTTAAACGATGGTAGAGCGTTTGTCGTACGATATACAGTTGGTTGGCTGTTTGTTGTTTGGAGCCATTCGTTTGCAAGTATACCTGCAGAGTTTCTAATAGCTTACTGTTATATTTTTTGTCGTATTCAATAACAGGCTGCAAATAATCTTGAATCACTTCCTGTAAATTTACTTGCATCTGTAATTTATAGATGAGGTGATGTAGATGTAAATCATCGTAAAAATAAGATGTTGTTTGTACTTTACTGCAAATATACAATGTTTCGAGCGCGGTTTGATAGCTCTTTGGTATTTCTTCTACGTCTGCAACGACTTTGCCAATTGCGATTTGATAACCTTGGGCCATTTGCTTTTTATAAAAATCGGTTTTCTGAACAGAAGAAACTAACGTATTTAATAATTCGCGACTCGATTTGCTATCCTTCGTATGGAATAAAATAAAAATGACATAGCTTTTTCTTTCAAATAAAAATGGTATAAATCCATTTTGCTCAAAAAGGTTTCGATAGTAGAGCTTACTATAGACAATATCCTCTTGCACCCTAGAGACTGCATTAGGAGTTGCTAAAATAAAAACCGCTCCGCTAGAAAGTTTATAGTTAGAATGATGGGTTACAATAAATTTATAAATTTCCTCTTTTGATAGTTTTTGATCTATCCAATCCGCTAAAATAGAGGCATCCTCAATGTCCCTTTTCTCTTCAATATAAATTTCTCTCATTAACAGCTGCGCTAACGCAGTAGCTGTACGATCTAAAATAAGTAATTCGAACTCTGAGAATAGACCATCCTCTCTATAGAGCGTTAAATCTGCATAATGCTGATCAAAAATAAAGATTGGTTCATTTTTAAATACTGGTGCTGATTTGCTCATCGTTAAAAGCTGTTGGCGCTTATGATGAGGCATATTTGGAAAAAAGATAGGTTCTCGACCTTTAATAGAAAAGATAATTTGTGTCTTCAGTTTATTATACATATTTTGTAAAACTTCTTCTGCGGTGTGCCCTAATAGAGCATTTTTATTTAATGTTTGAGAGTAGGATTCTAAAGTAGAGATCATTAAATATTGTTGATTCATAATTTGACTATGTAAATCTTGTGTGATGCGGACAAAAGGAACAGTGTCATGAAAAACGATAATAGGGAAGCTATGACGGTTAGCAAGAGCTACAATCTCTTCTGGAATGATTTGTATGGAAGTCCCATATTCAATGCACAATGCAGCGCAATTTTTTTGAATTAAGGACTCTACAAAAAAGATAAAATCCTCTATGCAGTGCTGAAGGCTTATCCCTGTTGTTAAAACCAATTCATCACCAGCTAGAAAATTATCTACTTGTATAATTTCAATAACATGAGCCCACTTTACAATGCGTAATAATCCATCCTCTCCAGCTACGACCTCAGCACTTTGGAAGTATGTATTTTCTAATACATCCTTCACCTGAAGCTTAAATTGACTCATTTTTATCCTCCTACCATTTGACATAGACCATCTTCTGGTTTTCTTATTGATGTATCATTTCTGCTTAAATAAACTGAAATATCATATTTTAAGAATCTTTAGTCTATTTTACATTATGTATAAAACAAATGTATAGAATTTTACAGTTTGTCTATTACTTCGTTTCTATGTAACATGTAAAATTTTTGTAAGCGGTAATCCAATTTAACTTCTTTCAGCGGGTGTCCAACATCCGCTGAAATAGAGGAACTCAGTCTAAGAACGCCACGTCCTGTGGCAACGACTGAGTGACCAACTTCGTGCTGCTGACGCTACGTTAGCACTACGCTTTCGCGCAAAAAACATCTGTTGGCCTAAAGCCTCCGGCGGATGTCACGGAAATCGGAAAGGAGTATGTACAAAGCCGATTCCGGACGCATTGTTTATCTGCGCGAAAGCGAAGCGTCAGCGGCAATTATGCCGAGGCATAATTGATTAAAAGAGGTGAACAGATATGGAGCAACAGACGCATTTACAGAGAGGGTTAAAGAAAAGGCATATGACGATGATCGCTATTGCAGGGGTTATCGGAGCCGGTCTATTTATGGGGAGTGGCTCAGTGATTAACTTAGCTGGCCCTGGAGCAATTTTATCTTTTATCTTTGCAGGTATTATCGTTATTCTTGTCATGCGAATGCTTGGAGAAATGGCAGCCGTCAATCCAACAAGTGGGTCATTTGCGCATTATGCACATGAAGCAATTGGTCCGTGGGCTGGTTTTATGATTGGTTGGTTATATTGGTTTTTCTGGGTTGTTGCAATTGCTTTAGAGGCAACGGCAGCAGCTGCGATTATTCAATATTGGTATGATGGGGTTCCTTTATGGCTACTAAGTCTTTTATTAACGGTAGCACTTACTTTAACAAATGCCCTTTCCGTTAAAGCTTTTGGTGAATTTGAATATTGGTTCTCTCTTATTAAAGTTGCAAGTATTATAGTTTTCCTAGGACTTGGTGCATTTATTATCTTTGGTATCGCACCTAATTTTGATGCGGTAGGTACAACCAATTTAATCGGTGAGGGTGGATTTTTACCGAATGGTTTTGGTTCTGTTTTGATGGGGGTAGTCATTGTTATTTTCTCCTTTATGGGCACAGAGATTGTTGCCATTGCAGCAGGGGAATCTGACGAACCATTAGCAGCGGTGACAAAAGCTACAAATTCAATTACTTGGCGTATTTTGATTTTCTACGTTGGATCGATAACAGTAGTTGTCACATTATTACCTTGGCATTCCTCAAGTATTTTAACGAGTCCATACGTAGCAGTATTGGATTACATCGGCATTCCCGCAGCTGCGCAAATCATGAATTTTGTTGTTTTAACAGCGGTTTTATCGTGTTTAAACTCCGCGCTTTACGCTACATCTCGAATGGTATTTTCTTTAGCGGAGAAGGGGGAGGCCCCAAAAGCATTTTTGAAATTAAATAAAAAGGGAGCACCTGTTAATGCCATATTAACAGCGACATTCTTCTCTTATATTGCCGTTATTATGAACTATGTTTCACCAGATAAAGTATTTATGTTTTTACTTAGTTCATGTAGTGCAATTACGTTGATTCTTTACTTAATCATTGCTTTTTCACAATTAAAAATGCGACGGAAAATTGAGAAGGAAAATCCTAAACTATTAAAAGTGAAAATGTGGTTATTCCCATATTTAACGTATTTCACAATATTGGCTACAACATCATTACTGATCGCTATGTTCTTTATTGAATCGATGCGTTCACAAATTTTATTTACATGTATTGTAGTGGCGGTCGTGATGATTTTCTATTTTGTTACACAAAGGAAAAAGTCGCCAAACCCAGTAGAGGAAGCAAGTTCTATTTTCAAAAAGGAAGAATTAGATTTTGAACAACAATAGATGAGGAGTGGGGAAATTATGACAGTTCAGCAAAAAGTGAAAACGCTATCACATTTTATCAATGGTGTTGAAACAGCAGGTACTAGTGGCCGTTACTCGGAAGTTTATAATCCAACAACAGGAGAGGTCATTGCGCAAGTTCCGTTAGCGACTAGAGATGAGGTGAAGCAGGCTATCCAGCAAGCGAAGGCAGCTTTCCCTGCATGGAAAAAAACATCAATTGGTAAACGGGTTGAGGTTTTACATCGTTTCCGTCAGTTATTAGTTGAAAGACAAGATGAGCTCATCAAAATAATTTGTGAGGAAAGTGGGAAAACAAAGGAAGATGCTAAGGGCGAAATTGTTCGTGGCATTGAATCCGTAGATATGGCAATAAGTGCCCCACAAATGCTGAAAGGGGAATACTCGGTTAATGTAGGTGGCGATATTAATGCCTTTTCTGCAAAAGCCCCACTTGGAGTCGTTGCAACAATTGCTCCATTTAATTTCCCTGTCATGGTTCCATTGGCGATTACAAGTATGGCGGTTGCGGTAGGAAATGCAGTTATTTTAAAACCGTCTGAGCGCGTGCCAATCTCAGCCTTATATTTAAGTAACTTATGGAAAGAGGCAGGACTGCCAGATGGGATTTGGACAGTTATAAATGGTGATAAAGAAGCGGTTAATGAACTGCTTGAAAATAAAGAGATACAAGCAATTTCATTCGTTGGATCAACACCTGTTGCGGAGTATATTTACCAGACGGGGACGAAGCACAATAAACGTGTTGCTGCATTTGGTGGCGGGAAGAACTTTATGATTGTCATGCCAGATGCAAACCTAGAGCAAACAGCTAATGCCTTTTTAGGCGCAGCCTATGGAGCAGCATCCCAGCGTTGTATGGCTATTTCAGGAGCGATCGTCGTTGGGAAAGATACTGAACAACGCTTTACAGAGATATTGAAGGAGAAAATTTTAAAATTAAAGGTTGGTCCATATACAGATGACGAGGTAGACTTTGGCCCAGTCATTACGCAGCAATCAAAAGATACTATTCTTCGATATATCGATGGTGCTATTGCGGAAGGAGCAAATCTTGTAACGGACGGCCGAAATCCAAAAATATGCGAAACATCTAAAGGCTTCTATCTTGGTCCGACATTGATAAATAATGTAACTCCAGAAATGACTATTTTTAAAGAAGAGGTTTTTGGTCCTGCGCGTATTATTGTAGGCACTGAAACCTTACAAGAAGCTATTGATTTGATTAATGATCACGAACTTGGAAATGGTGTCACGATGTTTACGGGCAGCGGTTCGGCGGCGCGTAAATTCCAAGAAGAAATTGAAGTAGGTATGGTAGGCGTTAATGTTCCGATTCCGATTCCAGTTGGCTATCACAATTTTGGAGGGTGGAAGCGCTCTAAGTTCGGTGAAGGGCATATGTTTGGACCGGACCAAGCACGATTCTTTACGAAAGCGAAAACAATTTCTGAACGTTGGCCAAATGAAACAGAGGATACGACAAGTTCATTTGCGTTCCCAAGTAATAACGATGTGAATAAGTGAAAAAACATAAAGGGGTGTATAGATATGGTTCAAGTAAATCTTAAAAGTGATATTTTAAAGAAAGATGAACAATATGTATGGCATTCAATGAAACCTTACAATCCACAAGCGACATATGTAGTAGAAAAATCAAATGGTGCAAGGATTGTTGATACAGATGGGGTTGAATACATCGATGCAATGGCGGGATTGTGGTGTGTAAATGTAGGCTATGGTCGCAAGGAATTAGCAGATGTTGCACATGAGCAGATGATGAAAAATGCATATGCTCCTTTATCGCAAGGACATTTACCAGCAGTTGAACTGGCTGAAAAGATAAATGAGATGCTTGGTGGAGATTATGTTATTTTCTTCTCTAATAGTGGATCAGAGGCTAATGAAACTGCGTTTAAAATTGCGCGTCAGTATCATCAACAAAAAGGGGAAAGCTCTCGCTATAAAATTGTTTCTCGCTACCGTGCATACCACGGAAGTTCTTTTGGAGCATTGGCTGCGACAGGGCAAGCGGAACGAAAATATAAATATGAACCACTATCTCCGGGCTTTATCCATGTAGCACCACCTGATCAATATCGGGAACATGAAAGTGATACACTTGCCCCAACAGATTTAGCAAGCGTCAAGGCTGTAGATAAGACGATGACATGGGAGCTAAGTGAAACAGTAGCCGCAATGATTTTAGAGCCAATTATTACAGGTGGGGGCGTCATCATGCCACCGGAAAATTATTTAAGGGGCATTCAGGAAGTGTGTAAAAAACATGGGGCTTTAATGATTGTAGACGAAGTAATTTGTGGCTTTGGTCGAACAGGCAAGCCATTTGGATTTATGAATTACGGTGTAAAACCAGATATTATTACAATGGCAAAAGGAATTACAAGTGCCTATTTACCATTATCAGCTACAGCGGTAAAACGGGAAATTTATGAGGCATTTACTGAGTCAGATGCATACGGTTATTTCCGTCATGTCAATACATTTGGCGGATCACCAGTCGCATGTGCGGTCGCGTTGAAAAATATTGAGATTCTTCAGCGAGAAGCATTATTCGAAAGATCCAGTGAGGTTGGAGCAACTACTCTGCAAGCACTTCAGCAAGCATTGGAGAATCACCCGAATGTTGGGAATGTTCGAGGCAAAGGCTTATTAATTGGCATCGAGTTAGTTTCAGATAAAACGTCGAAAGAGCCTTTACCAGTAGATAAAGTAAATGCTGTAATCACTGCATGTAAGGAGCAGGGTGTTATTATTGGTAAAAATGGTGCCACTGTTGCAGGCTTTAATAATGTATTAACATTATCTCCACCACTTAATATTGTACAAGAAGATCTTGATACAATATTAAAAGTTGTCATTGATAGTATTCATAAAGTGAAGCTTTAACTTCTTTCAGCAAAAATAAAGCTGTCTCAAAAGTCGTAGTAAAACTTTTGAGACAGCTTTTTGAATGTTTTATAGCATAAGAAAGGCGAGGCGCACTATGAGTATGAATAATACTCCACCTGTTAGGGAGAGTAATAATCAATTTCGCCTTGGCGTAATTGTAGCTGTCGCTTCGCTTTCACTACAGAAAACATTGCCGCTGACGCTTCGCTTTCGCGCAGATAAACAATGCGTCCGGATTTTAAATTGTGCTCAGGCCTGCACGACGTAGGTCAGTTAGCCTAAAACCTTATATTCGTTCCTTTCAAAATCCGTGACATCCGTCGGAGGCTTTAGGCCAACAGATGTTTTTTGCGCGAAAGCGTAGTGCTAACGTAGCGTCAGCAGCACGATGTTGGTCACTCAGTCGTGTGTTGTTGCTGMCGCTACGCTTTCGCACAGATAAAACCGTGTTGCTGTCGCTGCGCTTTCGCACAGATAAATTGCCACAGGACGTGGCGTTCTTAGACTGAGTTCCTCTATTTCAGTAGATGTATGGACATCCCTAAAAAAGGAAACACATCCGTGTTCATCTCACCACTTTCAAAGGTAGGGATCTTCTACTGAATGAAGATAAAATTCTCTTTTTTATAGTAGTATCATCCATACAAACCTTCACCTTACTCCTTTGTTGTTTTAAACATGTAGCCACTATAAGAATTATAAATAATCATCACAATGCCCATTAACATGAAATTGGATATGAGTGAACTTCCGCCATAGCTTAAAAATGGCAATGTCATACCTGTTACAGGTAAAAGTCCAATTGTCATACCGATATTTTGTGTAATTTGGAAAGCTAATAAACTAGAAATACCTGCTCCCATCAGCGTCATAAATAGATCCTTTGCTTCTACTGTAATGAGAACGATACGATAAATAACAAAAAATAAAAGAGCAATGACAAATGCCCCTCCAATGAACCCGGCCTCTTCAGCGATGTTGGCAAAAATGAAATCTGTATGCTTTTCCACGACATAGACATTATTCTGCATGTAACCTTTTCCGGTAAACTGTCCTGAACCAATTGCCGAAAATCCCTGCCTAGTTTGATAAGATGAATCTGGATGCTCATTAGGCTGCAACCAGCCATGAATTCGAGAAATTTGATGCCCTGATAATTTATTTAAAATTTTATCTGTGAAAAATTCATTGAATTTTACATAAAGAATAACCACAACGCTGAGAATTGATACTGGAATAGCTGTAAAGATTATCAGTAATTTTTTTTGTATACCTGAAAAGAAAATCATCGGTATAATCATCGACATATAAATCATTGCCATGCCCGTATCAGGCTGCTTATAAACAGCAAGTGTAGGCGGAAGGGTGATAACAGCAATTATGAAGAGGAGTCGCATATCTGTTAAAAAGGTAGGGCGCACATATTTCTCTCGATGTGCAACAATGACCTTACTGACAACGATTAAAAGTGCGAACTTTAAAAACTCTGACGGCTGAAATGATCCTAACACTGGAATTTGGTACCAACGCTTCGCCTCATTTACAGTTCGGGCTATACTTTCGGGTGAAATAAATAAAGCAAATGTTAACAAGACCATCGCCCAATAAAATGGCCAGCCAATTTTTTTTAGTTGCTCAATATCAAGCGTCGCTACTCCATACATAGCTAAAAATCCGATTAGGTAATAAAAAAATTGCTTTATAATAAATGAGCTTGTATACTGCTCAAACACTGTACTACTGGAATGAACAAAGAGACAACTAATAATACCGAGCAATGACAAGCTAATGACTAAACTTTTATCTAATTTATTGAACTGTAATTTATTAAACGGTAACATTCAAACACCTCCTTTTTTCTGTACTATTAATAGACAACGATAGGAAATGTAGAAGGTTGCGAGATAAATGATTATTATGATTGTTATAAATTATAAACCCATTCTACTATTTCGTTGATTTTCCATTTGATGCTATATGAGTGAATTCGGAGGAATATTAAGATGATGTTTGATTGATTTATGTACGGAAGTAAAGTATTGGGAGGTTAAGGGAAAAGTGAAGCTCTTCACCATAATGTGGATGAACTGGCATGTTCCTGAATGCATTTAATGAGGACTAATATCACGTTACCCAGAGGAGAATATATGCCTATTATATTAGGAGTAATGGGATTAATTTCACAACTCTTCGTGCAATCTTTACAAAAACATAACACTGGCTTTATATCTTCATACTATCATTATTGGTAAGAGTTGGAGAAGGAGCCAAAGATGATGCATTTTTTTCGATACATAATGGTGAAGGACAAATTACTTATACTGATGATTGTTTGTGTACTATCGAATGTATTGCTAGGTATTTTTAGTGTTGATTATTTACGGAAAATGTCATGGCATGCAAGTGAAAGTTATACAGAAGGACTTGTACCGATCGGATGGTTAAATGAACTAGAGGAATCACAACGACAATTAGATTATTTAGTGGACTCTGCTGGAGCTTATCAAGAAATGACTACCATTTTAAAAAACGCTGAGCAGCCTTTCAATCATTTAGAAAGTCTAGAAATCGATAAAAAGACGGACCATCAGATGAAGAAATTTAAGACCTTACTTGCACAGCAGGTAGAATTAATCAATAACTATAAGCAATTGGGGCAAAATGAACAACAACAATTTTATGCTCAGTCTTATTTACCTGTAAGCAAGCAAAGTCATTCGTTATTAGAAGAAACTCAAAGCTATTTGGTTCAGAGGGCTAAGGAACAGCAACAGGCATACCAGAAAGATGTGCAATTTGGTTATTGGTTATTGGGAGGCGTATGTTTATTCGTTGTTTTGTTAGTAATCTGTATAGGGTTTATAGCAACAAAAGCTGTGAATATACCAACTCGTCAATTGAAATCATTATTAAAGCGTGCAGAGCAGGGTGATTTCACAGCGAATGCCAGTTATGTGGCGCAGGATGAGCTTGGCGAGGTAGTCTTGTCTTACAATCAAATGGTAACAGAGGTGAAAAGACTACTTCATACAGTATCCAATAGTGCACATGAGGTTGAAGAAATGACTGGGAAACTACAGGAATCTTCTGAGCAATCGTCTAACACGACGCACAAAATTGCAAAGGATGTGCAGTCTATTTCAGATTCAACTGCTGCTTCTACCAAAAAATTAGCTTCCAATACAGCATCTCTAGAGGAAGTGCTGAATGGTGTGCAAATAATTTTAGAAAAAGTACAGGTTGTTGAAAATTTTGCTCATAAAACTGCACGTGATGCAGAAAGTGGTACGGAAATTGTACAGGCAAATTTAACACAAATACAGGCTATTAAACATGCAGTTGAAAAATCGAATACAGCCATTTTTAATCTTGTAGAGAGAGCAGCTACAATCGATCAAATGGTTGAAGTGATTGAAAAAATTACCGCACAAACAAACCTCTTAGCCTTAAATGCATCTATTGAAGCTGCTAGAGCAGGGGAGCATGGTAAAGGATTTGCGGTTGTGGCCAATGAAGTTCGCAAGCTTGCGGAGCAAACAGTTCATTCAACGCAAACGATTACGTCCATTGTGCAAAATATTCATTTAGATTCTAACTATGCTGTGCAAATGATGGAGGGTGTGTTAGTCGCAACTGAAAAGGGTGTACAGGTTACAGGAGATACGGCAACAAGCTTCGATCAAATTTTAGAAAAAGTACATACAATGAAGCCATATATAATGGAAGTATCTGCAACTATTCAAGAAATTTCTGACCATACGAAAAAGGTTAGTGAAGATGCGGTAATGTTAACATCATTTTCTGATACGAATGCAGCATCCACTAGACACGTAGCTACTTTAACAGCTGATCAATTAACCGCACAGCAGCAATTCCATGATTATATTAAAGAGCTACATAAGGTATCAAAAGTTTTACAAATAGCCGTAAAGCGTTTCTTAATCTAATAGGAAATAAGGGACTTTCTTTGTATACAAAGAAAGTTCCTTTTTTTGGACTAGAGGTGCAAGGGTCATTTCATCGAACAATTAATACTGCTCCTATGTGGGGAAATGAATAATGTCCTTTTGAGGTGTACATATGTATTTTGTTTGTTTTACTAGCACAATAATTTATTGGTCTCATATACTGATGATAAAGGATTTTACGTTCTGTTTTTAAAATTTAAAAATATTATGGTTGTATTTTTAATATGAACAAATTATAATGAAATTCATTAGAAGTGTTATTAAATCAATGTTTAATCATATATTATTGTACTCTTGAGAAGTACAATTGTTCACAGGTGGAGGTTTGGAGAAATGAAAAAGATAATGGTTACAGGAGCACTAGGTCAAATAGGTTCTGAGCTTGTAGAAAAACTTCGTAGTGTTTATGGAGAGGACAATATATTAGCGACAGATATCCGGAAGCTTGAGCATTCTAAAGGTCCATTTGAAGTATTGGACGTGACTGATGGACAAAGAATGCATGATTTAGCGAAGGATTTTGGTGCAGATACAATGATGCATTTAGCGGCGTTATTATCGGCAACGGCAGAAAAAAATCCTTTGCTAGCGTGGAATTTAAATATGGGTGGTTTAATGAATGCATTGGAGGTTTCGCGTGAGTTAGACTTGCAATTTTTCACACCGAGCTCAATAGGTGCGTTCGGTCCATCGACACCGAAGGATAATACGCCACAGGATACATTACAGCGTCCAACAACAATGTATGGGGTAAATAAAGTTGCTGGTGAGCTGTTATGTGATTATTATTTCAATCGTTTTGGTATAGATACTCGCGGTGTACGCTTCCCAGGGTTAATTTCATATGTAACTCCACCAGGAGGTGGTACGACAGACTATGCAGTAGAAATCTTCTATGAGGCGATCAAGCAAGGGAAGTACACATCCTATATTCAAGAAGGTACGTACATGGACATGATGTACATGCCAGATGCATTGCAAGCTATTGTAGACTTAATGGAAGCAGATAGTAGCAAACTAATACATCGCAATGCCTTTAATATCACTGCAATGAGCTTCGAGCCATCTGAAATTGCGGCGGAAATTAAAAAGCATTTGCCACATTTCCGTATGGATTATAATGTAGATCCAGTACGTCAAGCGATAGCAGATAGCTGGCCAAACTCTATAAATATAGAAGCGGCACAAAAAGAATGGGGCTTTAAAGCACAGTATGATCTAGCAAAAATGACAGTTGATATGCTAGAAAAATTAAAAATCAAACTACAAACAAAAGCCTGTTCATAAATAAACAATCCTAAAAATCGGACGAAGAATTTAGTTTTCTTCGTCTTTTTTTATTTTGACGGGCAATCACTTAAAATTGGAATGATACTTGCACGTATACCTTGTATATAAGTTGATTGGATATGAAGGCTGGGCGAACCTAGGGATTAGCGTCACAGATGATTAACCTCATGATGTTGCTGTCGCTTTGCTATCGCACAGATAAAACCTTTTGTTGCTGTCACGTTGTGTAAAAGACAATAAAGTTATTTATTTTTAAAAACCTAAACAAGCATAACCCCGTCCTAAATTTAGGGCGGGTTAAAATATAGTTGTATTTACCGTTTGATCAAACCTTTGATATCTCTGAAAACTTTCCATACGTTACACCCAAAATTGCTTACCAATGTGATAAGTAAATCTTGTTGTTTGTCGTATGAACTATAAAAACTTATACCAGGATCGCAGCCTTCAAAGTGGTAATCAAACATGCCTTCTTCTTTTTTATCCAGCCAAATCCCATACCCATAGCATTCTTCTTTCACTTGAGGAGTTAACATTTCTTTTAACATTTCCTTCGATATCAATTGACCCTTCATCAGACTGGCCCAGAACTTTTCAACATCGATTACAGTAGTAAATGCTCCTCCTGCTCCTGTTCCTTTTACGTCAACACTGTAAATATTGGTATAAAACTCTTGCCTGCTGTCATCATATACATATCCGTTTGCACATTGAGCAGGCAATCTGTCCAGTTCATAATACCCCGTATTCAACATACCGCAAGGAATAAAAACATGTTCATTAAGATATACATCAAATGAAGAGCCAGTAATGGCCTCAACAATAAGACCAAGAACAACAAATCCTGTATTATTGTATTGAAATCTATCTCCTGTAGGATACATCATCGGCTTATGTATAGATAATGGAATGATATCTGATGATGTGCGAATTTTATAATTGGGGTAATCTATCCATAGTTCGTCATAATCTTCCATGACAGACTCATCAAAATAGTCGGGTATTCCCGATGTATGATTAAGCAACTGCCTCATGGTGATATGAGGATCAATATTCTTTAAATCAAAATTCAAGATGTCCCCGATACAACTATCAAAAGATAACCGCCTTTGTTCAATCAGTTGCAAAATGGCTATGGCAACAAATACTTTTCCTGCTGAGGCAGTTGCAAATTTTGTATCAATCTCGTTTGATACTTTATTTGGTAAATCTGCGTATCCAAAGGCTTTACGGTATACATTTTTACCATTTTGAGTGACCGATATGACCCCACTGAAATCCTCGTTTATACATTCGTCAAACCCCATCATTTCACTCTCCTTAAGTAAACTTATATTGATATATGCAAGTATTAATTTTACTCATTCTTCCCTCCAACGCTTCCAGGAAAGGCCAAGCCGGAACGGAAATCAACTCACGTTATGGTGATGAGCTATACAAGTGGATTTTCTAATATATTTTGGTTCATCATCGGAAGGTTAAGGTGTCATTTTGAAATATATGCCATGTAAATAAGTTGATTGGAGTTGCGACTGGGCGACTCCTTGGGATCAGCAATAGAGGAACGAAGGCTAAAACCATCACGTCCTGTGATAACGCCTTCGTGACCAACTTCGTGTTGGCCCGAGACCCTGGAACGAGCAACGCGAGTGAAGCGGCTCATCGGACGCCCTCAGGAAAGCGCCCAGTCGGAACGGAAATCAACCCCCGTTATGTGAATGAGTTATTTTAGAAAAAGTTAACAATAAAAAGAAAATTATTGGAATATATAGCTTAATTTATAATTTTCTACTATAATCATATTCAAAATATTAATAGTATTCAATTAAATTAGCTGTTAATATTTCACAAAGGTAAAAAAGGGAGTTCACAAGAAGAAGGGATGGATGGTTTTTATGATGCAGACGCCGTTAGTATTAACAAACTTTTTTAAACGAGCAGAAACTTATTTTGCTAGAAAGACTATTGTTTCACGGACGAGCCCACAGAAGATTCACCGTTTAACATATGGGGAATGGGCGAAAAGAACACGTCGCCTAGCAGATGCGCTTACAAAGCTGGGGATGACAAGAGGAATGAAGATTGGTTCCTTTGCTTGGAATCAGCATCGCCACTTAGAGGCTTATTTTGCGGTACCGTGTTCTGGCGCTGTTTTGCACATGGTGAATATTCGTTTATCAGAAGAACATTTAACTTATATTATTAATCATGCAGAAGATGAGATTTTAATGATTGATGTAGATATGTTACCAGTTATTGAAAACATTGCGCCTGAGCTCAAGACAGTGAAACATTATATTATTATGACGGATGAGGATACTTTACCAGAAACGACATTACCGAATGCATTATCCTATGAGGATTTATTAGCAGCAGCAGATGAAAACTATCAGTTCCCAGAGGATATAGGGGAAGAGGAGCCTGCTGGAATGTGCTATACAAGCGCTACAACAGGAAATCCAAAAGGGGTTGTTTATTCACATCGAGGTCTAGTGCTACATAGTATGATGCTGAGTATGTCTGATTCAATGGGCATTTCTGAGCGTGATGTCGTGATGCCGATTGTACCAATGTTTCATGCAAATGCGTGGGGCTTACCATTTGCAAGTGTCAATGTAGGTGCTACACAGGTATTGCCTGGTCCACAATTCACATCGGCAATCATTTTAGATTTAGTAGAGCAGGAAAAAGTTACATTAACAGCTGGGGTGCCGACCATTTGGATTGGTGCGTTGCAGGAACAGGAGAAGCGTGAGCGAGATATAAGTTCGCTACGTGCCATTTGTTGTGGCGGCTCTGCTTCACCTACGCGACTTATTCGTACATTTGAAGAGCAGTATGGCATTCCATATATAGTCGTGTATGGGATGACAGAAACAACGCCGATTGTAGCGTTATCAAATTATATGTCTTGGATGGATGAATGGCCAATTGAAAAGCGTATTGAATCGCGAGCAATGCAAGGAATGACGATGGCCGGTATTGAATCAAGTATTATTAATGATAATGGAGAAGTGCCATGGGATGGGGAGACGATGGGTGAGTTACGCTTGCGAGGTCCATGGATTTCACATGAATATTATCGTGATGAACGTACAAATGATGCGTATCGAGATGGTTGGTTGTATACAGGGGACATTGCGGTACGAACAGAGGATGGCTTTATCAAAATAACAGATCGTACAAAGGATTTAATTAAATCAGGTGGGGAGTGGATATCCTCAGTGGATTTAGAAAATGCGTTAATGACCCACGATGCTGTTTTGGAAGCAGCAGTTATTGCAATTCCACATGTCAAATGGCAAGAACGCCCGCTAGCATGCGTAGTGTTGAAGGAAGGAATGTCAGCAAGTGAAGAGGAGCTTCTTGCATTTTTAGAAAGTCAATTTGCGAAATGGTGGGTACCAGATGATGTGGTATTTTTAGATGAAATACCCAAAACATCCGTTGGAAAGTTCCTAAAAGCTAAGCTTAGAGATAATGTGGCAGAAATTTATCCGAAATTAGGTTCATTCGTATAGTTAAAAGAGCGATTTCCACTCAGGGAAATCGCTCTTTCATTTCGCGTTACCTATTTAACATTTGAAATACTTGTTCTACGTCTTTGTCTCCACGGCCAGAGATATTGATAATAATGCTCTCTTCCGAAGATAATGTTGGGGCAAGCTTTAGTGCATGTGCAACTGCGTGGGAGCTTTCAAGTGCAGGAATAATTCCTTCAACCTTTGACAGTACTTGGAATGCTTCAAGCACTTCTTCATTCGTCACCGTTACATATTCTCCACGACCAATTGTTTTTAAATAGCTATGCTCTGGACCAGCTCCAGGATAATCAAGCCCAGCGGCAATTGAATATGTTGGTAATGGATTGCCTTCTGAATCTTGCAGTACTAAACATTTGAAGCCATGTAATTCACCCGGTGTTCCTTCATTTAAAGTTGCCGCCTTATCTGGTTCAATGCCAATAAGACGAACATTTTCATCTGCAATATATTCTGCAAAGGCACCAATCGCATTACTACCGCCACCGACACAAGCAAGTACTGCTGCTGGTAGCTTTCCTTCTTTTTCTAAAATTTGTTCGCGACTTTCACGGCTAATGACTGATTGGAAATGCTTGACCATTGAAGGGAATGGATGAGGTCCAACAGCAGAACCTAATAAATAAAAAGTCGTCTCATAGTTTTCAACTAAATCAGCAAATGCTTCATCCACAGCATCCTTTAGTCGCCCCTGGCCTTTATCAACAGCTACTACCTTTGCACCAAGAAGCTCCATACGGAAGACGTTTAATGCTTGACGCTTTGTATCCTCTAAACCCATATAAATTGTGCAATCCATTCCGAACATTGCACAAGCAGTTGCTGTTGCTACACCATGTTGACCTGCACCTGTTTCGGCGATCACACGATTAGCACCCATGCGCTTTGCCAATAAAATCTGTCCAAGAACGTTATTAATTTTATGTGAACCTGTATGGTTAAGATCTTCACGCTTTAAATAAATTTTTGCGCCGCCTAATTGTTTTGTTAAATTTTCAGCAAAATAAAGTGGAGATTTGCGTCCAACATATTCATGGAAATAATACTCTAGCTCTTTATTAAAGTCTTCATCGTCTTTATATTTTTGGAAGTTTTCATCTAAAATATTTAACACATCTTGAAGCTCATCAGGAACAAAGCTACCGCCAAATTCACCGAAATATCCTTTTTTCTCTACTACTGTGCTCATCTTCTCTCGACTCCTCTTATCTAATTTTTTCCATAAAAAAAGTCACTACAATCCTTCTGTAAAAAGGACGAGTAACCGTGGTGCCACCTTCATTCGCAAAAATTGCGCGCTTTCGTACTCCGGTAACGTGGAGTAAATTCGTCCTCACATTTGATGAGGCTGCTCCAAAGCCCATTCACAAGTATGTACTACTGATTTGCACCAACCATCAGCTCTCTTTAAGTACTACAGCTTGCTACTATTCTTTTTCCTAGCATTTATTGAAATGAATTGTAAAGTATTTTCAGAATAGTGTCAAGGTATGCTGGTACCAAGAAAATAAAAAAAGACGAATCTAATAAGATTCGTCAGTTAAATTAAATTTTTGAAGTTTAAGCGTTTATTCAATAGATACATAATCGGCGCACCGACCGCTAAAACAACAAATTCACCTGCAGCAACAGTCAACCATGTCCAGAAGAATGGTAATTCTAATGCTATGTTTAATTCTAAGGCAATGATGAACATTGTGCATGTAAATAACAATGTATTGATGACTAAACGAGCCCAAATATTTTTGACAAATTTACAAATAAGAATGAACAACCCAAGGGTAATCATCGAATGGGCTACACCGAAAAACAAATCGATAATGCCGTTTGGTGAAAATATATTGGAGATAAATACACCAATAATGATCCCAACGGCAAAGCGTGGATTAAACGCTACGAGATGATTAAACATTTCCGATAGACGGAACTGCACTTCTGTAAAGCCAAATGGTGCGACTAACAATGTAATAGCAATGTAGAGCGCTGCAATAATGCCACTCGTTGCTAAAAATTTAATTTTCATATTCATTTCTCCTTAGTTTTTTTACGTGGGATGGTTACGAACCACGTGAAGCAAATGCAATCATATCAATGTTCGTGCTTGTTTGTAAATAGCGTTGAGTAAAAAAAGCGCAGGAATTAATAGTGCTAACGGTAATATTTAGCTTTTGTTAGTTGCTCATTAATTAGATATGTGTGTGCGTGACCAGGATTCGAATGTTGAATTCATAAGAAGGGGGCTTGTACACTTGCTTCTTTGCAGGTGGAATGGATGAGAAGCAACAACTAAAGGGGAGTCCGGTCATATCAAAAAAGAACTGTTATAAGCAGTTCTTTTAAAGTGAACATGTCAATAGTTTTTTAATAGTCTAAAAGCATGAGCAAATTTTTGCGCAAAAATTAATGGGGGCTCTATTGATTGAAAGTGAACGTATAAAATAGCGGGGTCCGAATATATCCAGTGATTATGAACAGCACTTATAATCAAATTATTATCGGCAAGTACCTTAACAAATGGGGATAATTCCTCTTCTAGTACTACAACCTCACCTAAGTTAAGTGCATTTCCATATATATCGAGCGATTCGAATGTTATCCCAGCATGAAGTGCACTACGACTTGGGCGACCTTGAATCATAACATTAAGGTTTCGATTAAGTCTTACTGAACATACGCCATGTTCGATAGAAGCTTTTCCGTTTGCAATCTGAGCAAATTTTGTACACATATCTTGAAATCTTTGCATTTAGACACCTCTATTATTAAATTTCTTTCGGCAATTATTTTCTGTAGCGAAAGCAAAGCGACAACTACAAACAAGCCGAGGCATAGTTGATTATTTATAATGAGGATGCCTTGAAGAGAAAGTAATAAGGGTTTTTTATTTGAAACTAATCCTCACATAACATTTTTAATTTCTTCTATTTCAACAATTAAATCGTCCAGTTGCTTTTTAAATTCATCCGTATATTCTAGTTCTTCGTCTAATTCTTTTGTATATTCTAAGGCATTTAAGGCAAAATCTAGAGCGAATTCGAATAGACTGTCACAAAGATTAGAAATGATTGTGTCAATATCTCCTGTTTTTGCATTTTGCTGCTTTTTTGAATGAGAAGGTTGATTTAAATCCATTTCATCATTATTCATGGTATTCCTCCTTTTGGGAACAGCACTGTCTCATTTGCATCATATGCATTAAATACAAAAAAGGAGACTAAAAACATAAAGGGAATAATACGAGCTGGTGATTCTAAAGTACTCGCATGTTGTCTTTATTCAGCCATTCAAGGTGTTGCTTAAACGCACGTATGCTTCCCAGATATTCCGTTACCTCAAAGTAGTTGGTTAGTAGATGAAGAAGTAAAAGCACTGTTATGAAGGCCTGACATTTCTTACGGAGAATGTCAGGTTTTTTAGGTTTTCCATAAATTACTCTAAAAATCAAATGACTTCGCAAAATTGTCAAAAAAATTTTTGTTATGTTAGAAAAAGAAATCAATTTATAGAAACAGCGCAGTTTAGCGGTTTAAAGCGGCAAATTGAGTGAAAAGATAAAATATTTCATCGATTTTAAAAGTCAGAACATTCATAATGTTGTTGACGAACCTTGATAATAACGATAATATAGCGATACATTCACACTTTGTTTGGATAAAGTGTGATAAATATTAGAGATAATATCGGGGGGATTATTTGTGAAAAGCAATTTAAAAAAGCTTTCGTTCCTGTTATTCGGGTTAGTTTTAATGCTCGCTGCTTGTGGTGGCAGTGGTTCTAGTTCATCAGATTCGAAAGGGAACGAAAAGAATAATGCAAGTGAGAGCGGCAATACAGATGACAAAACATATAAAATCGGGATTACTCAAATTGTTGAGCATCCATCTTTAAATGCTGCAACTGATGGCTTTAAAAAGGCAATTGAAGAATCGGGCTTAAAGGTTGAATACGATCCACAAATAGCGCAAGGAGATAACAGTCTTAACACGACGATTGCAAACAATCTAGTAAGTGCCAACGTAGATTTAATCTTTGCTAACTCTACGCCATCTGCACAAGCAGCGGCGACAGCTACTAGTGATATTCCAATTGTCTTCACTTCTGTAACAGATGCTGTTGGCGCACAGCTCATTGAATCGATGGAGAAGCCAGGGAAAAATGTAACAGGAACGATCGATTTACATCCTGATACTATTGCGAAAACAGTAGCATTCTTGAAGGAATTAGGTGCGAAAAAAGTAGGTATGGTTTACAACGCAGGTGAGCAAAACTCAGTAGCACAAGTAAAAGAAGTGAAAAAAGTTATGGGTGAGCAAGGCCTAACAGTAGTTGAGGCATCTGCAGCAACTTCTGCAGAAGTAAAACAAGCTGCTGAATCATTAATCGGTAAAGCAGATGCATTCTATATCATTACTGATAATACAGTAGTTTCGGCTCTTGAGTCTGTAATTGATGTAGCAAATTCTAATAAATTACCACTAGTTGTAGGAGAGCTTGACTCTGTTGCACGTGGTGGCTTAGCGGCATATGGTTTTGAATATTATGACATCGGTTATGAAGCGGGGCAAATGGCTGTGAAAATTCTAAAAGGTGAAGCAACACCTGCGGATATACCAGTACAATACCCACAAAAGCTAAAACTATTAATAAATAAAAAAGTAGCGGATGATTTAGGAATCGAAATTAAAGATTCTTGGGGTGCAGAACTGTTAGAAAAGTAATGACCTGACATGATCATCTTATGGAGCGAAGCGGGGGAGATCTAAAACTGCCCCCGCTTTATCTACTTTTAGAATGAAAAACGAAATCATTTATGAGGGAGAATTACCGCTCTGTTTGTGGATAAGAAAAATTATAAGTATTATGCATTGATCCATGATTATGGTGGGGTAATTCTTACTAGTTTCATCTTATTAGAATACTAATATATGAGAAGGCTATGGTTTGTCATCGAAAGTTATATGTCACATGGATAAGTTGATTGGAGTGGGGGCTGGGAGACTCCTTGGGGATTATCGGACGCGCCCAGCCGGAACGGAAATCAACTTCAATTTATGGTGATGAGCCGAATTATATTTATTAAGAAATTATTAGGAGATGATTCAACTATGTTTATAGCAATATTTGGCGCGATGGAGCAAGGAATCATCTATGCAATTATGGCACTTGGTGTGTATTTAACATTCCGCGTGTTAGATTTTCCGGACTTAACGGTTGATGGAAGCTTTGTAACAGGGGCGGCTACGGCAGCGACGATGATTATGCTTGGCTACCACCCAATCTTAGCGACTTTAGTGGCAATTGTTGCTGGATTTATTGCTGGATGTATGACAGGAATTCTTCACACAAAAGGGAAAATTAATCCTCTATTATCGGGGATTTTAATGATGATTGCTTTGTATTCTATTAACCTACGAATTATGGGGTCAACTGCAGAAAATACGATAGGTCGTCCGAATATTCCGCTATTAAATTCAGAGACTTTATTTTCAAAGTTTCAAGCATTTTGGAGTGATTTAGGAATCGATACGGCTTTAAATAACCTATTAAAAGGCTTCGGTGTTCAGCAACTACCTTCAACATGGAGTACGATAATCGTAGTATTAATCATTACGATTTTAATTAAGTTCATTGCTGACTGGTTCTTAAAAACAGAGGTTGGATTGGCTATTCGAGCAACCGGTGATAATAAGCGTATGATTCGTAGCTTCTCGGCAAATACAGATACGCTAATAATTCTAGGGCTAGGACTTTCTAATGCACTTGTTGCATTTTCTGGAGCTTTAATCGCTCAATATTCGAAGTTCTCAGATGTCAGTATGGGGATTGGGATGATTGTGATTGGTCTTGCCTCTGTTATTATCGGCGAAGCCATTTTCGGTACAAAAACGATTATGCGCACAACTTTCGCTGTCATTGCTGGAGCGATCATTTACCGCATTATTTTAGCATTAGCATTACGAGTAGATTTCCTTGATTCAGGAGATATGAAATTAATAACAGCTATCATTGTTATTATAGCGTTGGTTTTACCTCAATTTATCAATAAGAGTAAGGAGCGCAAACGTAAGGTGAAGCGCGCAGCAGAGAGAACACGAGTAAAGACGATTGAGCAGGGAGGGAAGGGCCTTGCTTAAATTAAACGGCATTAATAAGATTTTTAATGAAGGTACGCCTGATGAAAAAATGGCACTTGCAGAAATTAATTTGCACTTAAAGCCAGGGGATTTCGTCACAATTATCGGCAGTAATGGAGCTGGCAAATCGACCATGATGAATATGATTTCTGGCGCATTAACACCAGACTTTGGCACGGTTTCAATTGATGGGAATGAGGTTACTACTTTGCCAGAATATAAGCGTTCTCACTATATCGGTCGCGTATTCCAGGATCCGATGGCTGGTACAGCACCAACAATGACGATTGAGGAAAATTTAGCATTAGCTTACTCGCGTAATAAGAGTAGAGGTATGCGCTTCGGTGTTGATAAAAAGCGTCGAGAATTTTTCAAGGAATCGTTGGAGATGTTAGGTTTAAATCTGGAAAATCGATTGTCTGCAAAAGTTGGCTTACTTTCGGGAGGGGAGCGTCAAGCTTTGTCTCTTTTAATGGCAACATTTACGAAGCCTTCTATTTTATTGCTAGATGAGCATACGGCGGCACTTGACCCATCTCGTGCAGAGTTAATCACACGTATTACGAAATACTTAGTTGAGAAAGACAACTTAACGACATTGATGGTCACGCACAATATGCAACAAGCATTAGACTTAGGAAATCGACTGATTATGATGGATAAAGGTCAAATCATTTTAGAGGTTGGCGAGGATCGTAAGCATGAATTAACCATCCCAGATTTAATGGCAGAGTTCGAACGTATCCGCGGAGAGAAAATGAACTCAGACCGTGCGCTACTAGGATAATAAATGAAAAAACGCTCATACATAGGTATGGGCGTTTTTTCGCTTGATGTCGATATTTTTGGGAAGTTGGGTGATAAATCAAAAAAGTTGGTAGATAAACAATCAAAAGTTCTCGATAAATAAGCAAACTCTTTCGATAAAGTGCATTATAATCTAGCTAAAGGAGGTGAAAATATGCTACTGAAAAAACGGGAAGTTTCATCGAAGCAACTCGTGTTAGAAATGATCGAAAGAAGACTATCTAAATCTCACGCTAAGTATGATTATTTTCAAGAAATGCTAGGAAGAACAAAGGCTGGCATTGTTGGCGAGCAAAGAGTAGACCGAGAATGGCGGGAAATCTATTTGGAGCATGCGCATTATTTATTGCATGATGTACAGCTTAATGCTGAAGGTGGAGCAATACATCAAATGGATACATTATATATGTCGCGAAATTTTGTTTTAATAGTGGAAATCAAAAATATCGTTGGGCGTATAGAATATATGGAAGATAACCATCAATTTATTCGAATTACTTCTGATGGCAGAGTAGATGGCTTTAGAAATCCCTTTGATCAAGTGAAGCGACATGCTAGGTTTTTGCGTCAGATTTTCCAAAAGGCAGGCTATCCTATACCTATTGTTTATATGATCGTTTCTGCAAATCCGAATATGATTATGACGCCAAGTTTGTCTGCGCAACCGATTATTCATGTGAGTGGTTTGGCAGAGAAGATGGAGCAGCTGTTCAAGCAACATCGACAAGTCTATCTAAGTGAAAAAGTTTTAAGAGAACTCTCAACACATATTCTAAAGATGCATAAACCTACACAATGGACATGCGATATGAAGATGGATGAACTAAAGAAAGGTGTATTATGCTCTAAGTGCGATTATCGATTTGTCATGCAATATCGTCAAGGTAAGTGGCAGTGTGAGAAGTGTGGTGAGGTAGATAATCAAGCATTCAATGATGCACTGAAAGATTACCGTTATATGTATGGAGAATTGATATCCAACAGTTTATTTCAAGATTTTTTCGGCATCTCTTGCGTTAAAACAGTATATAAAATATTGAAGTCGTTACAGCTTCAAGAAGTAGGCGCAAAGAAGAATCGAAAGTATATTATTAAATAGTATAGTCTATCAGAGCGGTCAGATAGACTGTTTTTATCTATTGTTCCGATAAATTGATGAAACATTCCGATAAAATCATGAATTGTTCCGATAAATCTCGAAATTGTTCCGATAAAACACAGAATTGTTCCGATAAATCACAAATTTATTCCGATAAATCTAAAAAAGCCACACTCACATAGCAAGTGTGACCCTTTCGTTTAGACTAGTAAGCCAAATAATTGAATGTCGTTGTTTACTTCTTTGTATTTGAAGCCGAATTCATTCATGCGTGCTAGTAATCCTTCGTAGTCTTCACGATTGCCAAGCTCGATACCGACTAAGGCAGGACCACTTTCTTTGTTGTTTTTCTTTGTGTATTCGAAAGTTGTAATGTCATCATTTGGTCCTACTACGCTTGTAAGGAATTGGCGAAGTGCGCCTGCGCGTTGTGGGAAACTAACGATGAAGTAGTATAGTAAGCCTTCGTGAATTAAAGATTTCTCTTTAATCTCCTGCATGCGACCGATGTCATTATTACCACCACTAATGATGATAACGACTGATTTACCTTTAATCTCCTCTTTATAAGAGTCGAGTGCTGCTACTGATAATGCACCAGCAGGCTCTGCGATAATGGCGTGTTTATTGTAAAGATCTAAAATCGTCGTACATACTTTTCCTTCTGGTACTAGTACGATGTCGTCTAAGTAGCGACGACAAACATCATATGTGTGATTACCGACGCACTTTACCGCAGCACCATCTACGAATTTGTCAATCCAATCAAGTGCCACTGCACCACCTTCAGCAAATGCAGCCTTCATGCTGCCCGCCCCAGCAGGCTCTACACCGATAATTTTACTGTTAGGGGAAAGGTTTTTCACATAGGCTGAAACACCTGACATTAAGCCACCGCCACCAATACTACCAAACACGTAATCAATCGGTTCCTCCATGTCATTCATAATTTCAACAGCGACCGTTCCTTGTCCAGCGATGACATCGAAATCATCAAATGGGTGAATAAAGATTTTTTCGTGTTCGTCACAGTAAGCAAATGCACTCTCTGCAGCATCATCAAAGGTATCACCTGCTAAAATAATTTCTACATAATCACGACCAAACATACGAACTTGGTCAATTTTTTGCTTAGGTGTTGTTTGAGGCATAAAAATACTTGCTTGAATTTTCAATTGTGCACAAGCGTAGGCCACGCCTTGGGCATGATTACCCGCACTCGCGCAAACAACGCCAAATTTGCGAGCCTCTTCTTCAATTTTTTTAATCTTATAATAGGCACCACGAAGTTTAAATGAGCGTACATGCTGTAAATCTTCGCGTTTAAAATAAATATTAGCTCCATATTTCTCGGATAGATAGTCATTTTTTTGTAGCGGCGTGTGCACCACTACGTCTTTTAAGAAATGATGTGCAATCAAGATATTTTCTACCTGCACAGTTCTAGTGTCAGCAGCTTCCATAATATTCATCCTCCGTATACGTTAAAACATTTATCTATGATAGCACATATTATAAGCTTTTTGTTATTAATTTTTAGTAAATTCTAAATTTTCGGTGTCTATTTCTTCTAGGAAACTACAAAATGCAGAATAATTAAATTTCTACGAGAATTTTTTGTAGAAATAAAGGGTCCACACATTTCCTCATAACAAAAATGGTCAAGCATATAATAGAATACCTTAGGACAAGTAGGAGGGTATGTAATTGGAAATCATTCAAGGAATTCTATCTACATACATGCAATTTTTCAATTGGGAGATGTGGAAAGAGATCTTAACTGACCCTGTATCTTGGGGGTTAATATCAACACTAATTATAATAGAAGGTTTACTCTCAGCGGATAACGCACTTGTATTAGCAGTGCTAGTGAAGCATTTGCCAAACAAGCAACGCAAACGAGCATTAATGTACGGTATGTTGGGGGCCTATTTTTTCCGATTTTTATTTATCGGGATAGGGGTTTATTTGGTAGAATTTTGGTTTATTAAATTGCTAGGGGCTCTGTATTTAGGTTGGCTATGTGTTGCGCATTTCTTACAGATAGGGGAAGCGGATAGTACCAAAGAGATGAAAAAAACAGGGTTGTTGGTTCGGCTTTTTGGAACGTTTTGGGCAACAGTTATTTCTGTAGAACTGATGGATATTGCCTTTTCAATTGACGCGATTTTTGCGGCTTTTGCGATATCCAATCAAATTTGGATTTTACTAATCGGGGGAATGCTAGGTATTTTAATGATGAGAACTATTGCAGGCTTATTTTTAATCATTATTGAAAAAATACCTGAATTAGAGGCAACAGCATTTATTATTATTGGAATTATTGCACTGAAAATGCTAGCCAGCGTCATCGGTATTCACGTTCCACATTATATGTTTTTTGTCGTGTTAATTATTATTTTCTTTATAACCTTCATTATTCATTTTTTAAAAAAGATGAAGGTCGCTTAATATAAAACGGTTCTGTTCTCAATGAAGAAAGAGGACAGAACCGTTTTATTGTTATTTTACATATTGATCAGGATTCACAATATAGAATTTTTCAATATTAAGCCAGCTTTCACTCATTGGCTCACCGTCATCAACACGTTTTTCTGTTTCTTGCATCATCCAAGCAGTTTGAGATGCATGTGCTTGTAATGCTTTAATTTTATCCATCTTCATTTCACTGATATCGTTGACAACATGTGGCTCTCCATTTTTTTCAATCGTATCATTTGCAAAGGCACAACCTAACACTTGTGGACGTGCAGCTTTTGGCATACGTCGAACAGCTTCCACTACGGCACGTGCTGTCGCTTCATGGTCAGGATGCACTGCAAAACCAGGTAAGAATGTAATAATAAGAGAAGGCATTAACTCTTCTATTAAACCTTCAACAAGCTTTACCATTTTTTCATCGTCTTCAAATTCAATCGTTTTATCACGGAAACCAAGCATACGTAAATCTTGTATTCCCATAGCTTCTGCTGCTGCAACAAGCTCCTTACGTCGAATTTCTGGCAAAGATTCACGAGTTGCAAAAGGTGGATTTCCTAAATTACGTCCCATTTCACCTAAAGTTAAACAGGCATATGTAACAGGTGTATTCATCTTCTTTGTATAATAGGCAATTGTTCCAGCAACTGAAAAAGCCTCATCATCTGGGTGAGGGTAAACAATTAAAATATGACGTTGTGGTTGTAAATTCAAAAAGTTGTCCCCCTTAGTAAGTAAATGGCGTTTCGCTAATTTCAAGTGCAATCGCCAATTTACCTGAGTAGTCTAGTCCAGCCATTAATAAACGGCCTAAATCATCTAATTCAAAATGTGTGATGCCTTGAGCATAAACCCAGCCATGTGCCATTTTTAACCCGACACGATGGGGTGAATCATCTACCACTTTAGCAAGTTCATAGCTGATTTTTGCATTGCGAATAAAAGCACCTGCATTGAAAAATTTCTCATCATAGTGTGCTGCATAAGAACCGTTTGTCGTCTCAAGATGAATATAAACGTCTTTGTTGGCGAAAGAATTCAATAATTCCTGCAACGTCTTTACTTGTACTTCTTGCATCTTAACACTCCTCTCGATTATTTCTCCTTTAAGTATAGTTAAAAAAGATGACAAAGGGAAATTGAAAGACTTTGTTGCCAACATAATCATAAATGTTATTGATAAAATACAGAAATTTCTTTATTTTAAAAAAACTATTTTACACTATTAACAAGGTTAATTACTTGAAAAAACTATTTTGATGTATCAATATAGGACACATGAAACAGATTAATATAAATTGAATTGTGTCGTTATAATTTGTATGCGGTTTCATAAATAAAATATGGGGAGATTGATACTATGATTTATGCAAATCCTAATACTCCGGGTGCAGTAGTAAATTTCAAAGAAAAATATGATAACTTTATCGGTGGCGAATGGGTTCCTCCAGTAAAAGGTCAATACTTTGAAAATAAAACACCAGTAACAGGTCAAGTTTTCACAAAGGCAGCTCGTTCAACAGTTGAAGATATTGAGCTTGCTCTTGATGCAGCACACGCAGCAAAAGATGCATGGGGTAAAACAAGCGCAACTGAGCGTGCATCTATTTTAAATAAAATCGCAGATCGCATTGAAGAAAACTTAGAAATGATTGCTGTTGCAGAAACATGGGATAATGGTAAAGCAGTTCGCGAAACTTTAAACGCAGATATTCCTTTAGCAATTGATCACTTCCGTTATTTTGCAGGTGTTATCCGTGCACAAGAAGGACGTACAACACAATTAGATAACGACACTGTTGCATACCACTTCCAAGAGCCACTAGGTGTAGTTGGCCAAATCATTCCTTGGAACTTCCCGATCTTAATGGCTGCTTGGAAAATTGCTCCTGCACTTGCAGCAGGTAACTGTATCGTGATGAAACCAGCTGAACAAACGCCAGTTTCATTATTAGTGTTAATTGAAACAATTCAAGACATCCTACCAAAAGGCGTACTTAACATTGTAAACGGCTTTGGTGTTGAAGTTGGTAAACCGCTTGCAACGAACAAAAGAATTGCAAAAATTGCTTTTACTGGTTCAACAGCTGTTGGTCGCCAAATTATGCAATATGCAACTGAAAATATTATTCCTGTAACGTTAGAGCTAGGTGGTAAATCACCAAACGTATTCTTTGAGGACGTAATGGCTTCAGATGATGAATATTTAAATAAAGCAATTGAGGGCTTTGTGATGTTCGCATTAAACTCAGGTGAAATTTGTACTTGTCCTTCACGTGCACTTGTTCAAGAATCCATTTACGATAAATTCATTGAACTTGCATTAGAACGCGTAAAAGCTATTAAAATTGGTAATCCATTAGATACAGAAGTCATGATGGGTGCTCAAGCTTCTAACGAACAAAAACAAAAAATCCTTTCTTACCTAAAACTTGGTAAAGAAGAAGGTGCTGAGTGCTTAATAGGCGGAGAAGAAAATATTCTTGAAGGCGACCTTGCAGGAGGTAACTACATTAAACCAACAGTTTTCAAAGGTCACAATAAAATGCGAATCTTCCAAGAAGAAATCTTTGGTCCAGTGCTTGGCGTGACTACATTCAAAGATTTCGATGAAGCAATGGAAATTGCAAATGATACAGAATATGGTTTAGGTGCTGGTGTTTGGTCACGTTCTGGTGACATTGCTTACCGTGCAGGTCGAGCTATTCAAGCTGGTCGTGTTTGGACAAACACTTATCATCAATATCCAGCGGGTGCTGCATTTGGTGGGTTCAAACTTTCTGGTATCGGTCGTGAAAACCACGCAATGATGTTAGATCACTACCAACAAACTAAATGTCTTTTAGTGAGCTACAAAAAAGAAGCACAAGGATTCTTCTAATACCAAGGGATGAATAACAACATGGCAGAACGAGTGATTGCAACAAAAGAGGCTTTAAATTTGATAGAGCTAATTAAGAGTAAGCATGGCGCTATCATGTTTTATCAATCTGGAGGTTGCTGTGATGGCTCTGCACCGATGTGTTATGTAGAAGGAGATTTTAAAATTGGTGAAAACGATATCTATCTTGGTACAATAGGTGACGTTCCTTTTTACATTCATAGAGCGCAATATGAATATTTTAAGCATACGCAATTGATTATTCATGCGATTGAGGGCAGAGGTGCAAGTTTTTCTTTAGATAGTGTTGAAAATATGCATTTCATTACAAACTCTAGAGTATTCACAACAGAAGAGTATGAAGAAGTAATAAAGCTCTTTTAATTGATTGCATCTTTTAATCTATGAAGATTTTTTAAGCAATATTCTTGAAAAAATTATAGAAATATATCAATATAATGAGTGTGAAAGCAATTTTGTACAAAATGTGTCGTTTTGCATTGTATACGGTTTCACAAATGAAAAGATACTGACCATGATTTCTTCCTTAACTGACGGAAAGGCAGCACATGATGTTGAAGGGAATTTTAAACTAGGTAATAACGAATTCTATCTTGGTACAATAGATGACGTTCCTTCAGCATTGATATGTATAGCTGTAATTAGGGAAGAAGACTGAAAGCTCATTATCATAGTATAGTAAAAAAGCCGCGATTCTCTTTTATGACGGAGAATCGCGGCTTTTTATAATTAGCGGTATTTTTGGGTATGTATTGATTAATATCGGTTGATTTTTCGTTCAATGGAATCTAGACGATTGTTGAGATGTGATAGATGCCTATGCATTTGTCTAAAAAGTACATTTTGATTTTGCGCGTCTGATGATCTTGATTGTTCAATTGCCTCTTCTTCCTGCAATGCTAAAATGTTAGAGAGGGTTGCTAATGAATACCCTATTGTCAAAACCATTGAAGATATTAATTCTACTTTCGTAGAGGTTATATTTCCACCTTGGGCACCCGTGTCTTCACCTAGGAGACCTGCTTCTTGAGCACCTAGGAAACTTGCTTGTGTATTTGGATCTGGATCTTGTTGTTGTCTACGTCTTGCCATTTTTCTCCCTCCCATATACAGCTAATATATGGCATATGAAGTAGTAGTGTATCTTGTCCTGAGCATTTGAAGAAATAAACCTTAAACCTCTGTTAAAATAAATATTCAAAATTTTCTAGTATTTAAATTGATTTTCATGGAAAAATAAATCAATATGTAGAAATAAACAGTTGTTTTAGGGGGAATGGATGTGAACAAAGACTTTAAATATTGTAAAGAATCTAGAGTTATGCGTACAAGTCGAGTTTTTCCGAATGATATTAATAATCATAATACACTGTTTGGCGGTCGATTAATGAGTGACATCGATCTAGTAGCTTCAATTTCCGCCGCTAAACATAGTCGTAGAGATTGTGTAACAGCCTCAACGGATTCTGTAGACTTCCTGCATCCAATACGCCCGACCGATTCTGTCTATTTCGAATCTTATGTAACGTGGACAGGGACATCTTCAATGGAAGTTTTCGTAAAGGTCATTTCTGAGAATTTGAAAACGGGAGAACGTAAGGTAGCGGCAACAGCGTTATTAACCTTTGTTGCATTAGATGAAAATAATAAACCAACCCCAGTTCCATCTGTTATTCCAGAAACAGTAGAGGAGACAAAGCTACATGAAACTGCAGCCGAACGAGCGAAAGCACGTGCAGAGCGTAAAAAGGAAAGTAAGGCATTGGCTCAATTCATTTCGAACGATCCATGGGATTGCTCGAAATGATGGAGAACGACTATATGTAAAAGAGGCATCTGAAACTAATCAGATGCCTTTACGTTTTTAGATTTCTGTCACTGTTACTTGTGGTGCGCCAAAACGAGATTTTGCACCGTGCATAACTGGTCCTACATAGTCATTTAATGCCCAACCGTGAGCGATTGCTGCTGAAACGAATTCTTTTGCTTCAATTACAGCCTCTTCTACTGAAAGACCATTTGCAAGGTTTGCTGTTACTGAAGCAGCAAATGTACAGCCAGCCCCATGATTATAAGTAGAAGCTACTTTTTCAGATTCTAATAAGTAGAATTTTGCACCATCGAAGAATAAGTCAGTTGCTTTTTCAGTAGCTAACGCTTTTCCACCTTTAATGACAACAGCTTTAGCACCAAGGTCATGAATTTTACGAGCTGCTATTTTCATTTCCTCGATAGTTTTTGGTGTTCCTGTTCCAGCTAATTGCCCAGCCTCAAACAAGTTAGGTGTTGTAACTGCAGCTAATGGTAAAAGATGTTGAATCATTGCATCTGTATTGCCAGGGTTTAATACTTCATCTTCTCCCTTACATACCATTACAGGATCAATGACAACATTTGTCGTACCAGATTTTGCGATAGCATCACCTGCGATACGAATAATTTCTTCCGTTGATAGCATACCAGTCTTTACGGCGTCAATGCCTGTTGAAAGAGCAGTATCGATTTGTTTTTGCAAAAGCTCTGTTGGTAATGGCGTTACGTTATGAGTCCAACCGTTTGGATCCATTGTTACGACAACTGTTAATGCCACCATACCATATGTGCCATGCTCCTGGAATGTTTTAAGATCAGCTTGCATACCTGCGCCACCTGATGTATCTGAACCAGCAATCGTTAAAGTTTTTTTAAGAGCCATGTGGAATTCTCCTTTATAGATAAAAGTTTTAAAATTACCATCTAGTATAGTCCTATTCTGATGCTATAAAAATAGTCAGAGTTAGATATTTTTAGAAGGTCAGTTTAAGCTTCTTGATTGTGACATCCGCCTGAGGCTTTGGGCCAACATGATGTTGGTCACTCAGTCGTGTGTTGTTGCTGCCGCTTCGCTTTCGCACAGATAAAGCCGTGTTGCTGCCGCTACGCTTTCGCACAGATAAATTGCCACAGGACGTGGCGTTCTTAGACTGAGTTCCTCTATTTCAGAGGGTGTTCTGCCGCTGCCGCTACGCTTTCGCACAAAAAACATCAGCAGGCCTAAGCACAAAGCCGATTCTGGACGCATTGTTTATCTGTAGCGAAAGCAAAGCGACAGCTACAAGTATGCCAAGGCATAATTGAACTTGATACTTGAATTCAACATTATTTTTTTGTACCGTTGTAAGAAGAGAGAGGGGCTTATATTACGATGAAAGAAGATTTCCCGAATGATTGGCGAGCAATACTTACAGAAGAAATAAAAAAGACATATTACACAAAGCTACGTCAATTTGTAGCAGATGAATATTCAACAGAAACAATTTATCCCCCGATGAATGATATAATGAATGCATTTTATACGACGGCTTATCATGATGTGAAGGTCGTAATTTTAGGTCAGGATCCGTATCATGGACCAAACCAAGCACATGGATTAAGCTTTTCGGTCATGCCGGGAATCAAACATCCACCAAGCCTACGAAATATGCTAAAGGAATTACAAGATGATCTTGGCTGTCCAATCCCTCAAAACGGAACATTAACAAAATGGGCACAGCAGGGAGTAATGTTATTGAACACTGTATTAACTGTTCGAGCAGGTCAGGCGAATTCTCATAAAGAACAAGGGTGGGAGCAATTTACTGATGCTGTAATCGATAAATTAGCATCAAGAGATAAACCCATTATTTTTGTGCTTTGGGGCAAACCAGCGCAACGAAAAAAACTATTAATTCGTAAATACTCAACATCACATTTAATTTTAGAAGCGCCTCATCCAAGCCCACTTAGTGCTTATCGAGGTTTTTTCGGCAGTAAACCATACTCAAAGATTAATGCACAGTTAGTGGAATGGGGAGAGCAACCAATTGATTGGAGTCTAGCTTAGATTGGCATAAATCGTTTTCTTTATGCACCTATCGTTTCGTGTTACAGTTAATAATAGAAGAAAGTGAGGGACAACGATGAAGGTAAATTGTTTCAAATGTCAATATTTTAAAGTAACATGGGACCCACAAACTCCACGGGCCTGTGTAGCATATGGCTTTAAAACGAAGCAAATACCATCTGTAGTTGTTAAACAATCCTCTGGCACAGACTGTTTAAAATATGTGCCAAAAGCAGAAAGTGGGAGAATGCAATGATTCCTTATCAAGCCGTTATTCAACAACTTGAAAAACAATTATCTGGTGTCAAAAATGCTGGAGACGAACAACAAATTCGTGAAGCCTTAATAGCAATCCGAGCATTATGTGATGTGGTATTAGACTCACCTGACGGCAATTCTAAAGCCCAGTCAAAACATCTGCCACAAATGCTAGTGTCAGAGCCGAAGCAAACAAGTTTATATACAGCAAAAATTGAAGAAGAAGACGGAGCAAATGGTGATTCAATTTTTGACTTTTAATTATCTTCATTCAGCGAAGACTCCCACCTCTGAAGGTGGTGGCTAGATGAATGCGGATGTGGTTCCTTTTCAGTAGGTGTCCTAACGCCTACTGAATGAAATGAAGATAAAGCCTCCGGACCATTGTTTTATCTGTAGCGAAAGCAAAGCGTCAGCTACAATTACGCCAAGGCGAAATTGATTAAAGGTAGGGAAAATGACATGAAAAAATTTATCGTAACAGGTGCACTCCACGGCTTTATAGCAGTGGCATTAGGTGCATTCGGTGCACATGCTTTAAAAGAGGTTCTAGACGATTATAGTCGTGGAATTTGGGAAACAGCTGTTCAGTACCAAATGTTTCATGCCACGGCTATACTTGTGATTGGCATATTGATGAGCTCGAAATTACTAGGTGAAGTAAAGCAGTTAAATTTAGCTGGAATCTTTTTTAACCTAGGTATTGTCTTCTTTTCAGGAAGCTTATATGTACTGGCAATCAGCGGCGTAAAAGTTCTAGGTGCCATCACACCAATTGGTGGTGTTCTATTTTTAGCTGGTTGGATTCTAATTATAGTTTCTGCCCTTAAACATGCTCGATAAAAGTTGAATATAAATATTCCTACAAAGTTACTCCTTTGCACTATGTGTAAGGGGGTTTTTGTTTTATTAGAAACTACTAGTAACGAATCAAGAGAATTTTTCTTCGTAATGAACAATATAATTTCTATAGAATGGATAGTTTTAATTCCTATTGTTTTTGTAAGGATTTATAGTACACTATTATTATCAAATAAGTTCGACAAATAGGAAGTGAGGTTTTGTGATATGGAGAAGCTTTTTACTTTACTAGATAATAACTATGATGAAATGGTAGCAATTCGTCGTCATCTACATGAATATCCGGAATTATCCTTTGAGGAAGTTGAAACTCCAGCGTATATAGCTGCTTTTCATCGTGCGCTAGGACATGAGGTTCGTGAACATGTAGGTGAACGTGGTGTTGTTGCTACTTTACGAGGAGGGAAGCCAGGTAAAACAGTGGCATTGCGCGCTGATTTTGATGCGCTGGCAATTCAGGAGGAAAATGAAGTCCCTTATAAGTCAAAAGTAGATGGTAAAATGCATGCATGTGGACATGATGGTCATACAGCAACATTACTAGGGCTTGCTAGAGCACTTAATGCAATAAAGGATGACATTGCAGGCAATGTAGTATTTATTCATCAGCATGCAGAAGAAATGGCGCCAGGTGGAGCAAAGCCTATGATTGAAGATGGCTGTCTAGACGGGGTAGATGTTATTTTCGGTACACATTTATGGGCACCAACACCGTTAGGAGATATATTGCTGAGAGATGGAGCAATTATGGCTGCTGCGGATAAAGTGGAGATTACAATTCATGGCAAAGGTGGTCATGGTGCGGAGCCGCATCATTCTATTGATGCAGTTACTCTTGCGTCACAGTTTGTAGTCAATGCACAGCAGATTATATCTCGACGTATTGATCCATTAAAATCAGCCGTCTTAACGATTGGTCATTTGGAGGCGATAAATCCTTTCAATGTTATTGCTGAACGGGTAGTATTAGCTGGAACAGTCCGTACTTTTGAAGAGCAGGTACGTCAACAAATGGAGCAAGAACTTGAGGCCGTTTTAAATGCCACTTGTTTGGCCTTTGGTGCAAGCTATGATTATCGTTATACAAGAGGCTACCCACCTGTTTATAACCATGTGAAAGAAACAGAATTTATTGCACAACTTGCAGCAGATATACCAGGAGTAGAAAATATTATAACGTGCCCACCATTTATGATTGGAGAGGACTTTGCGTATTATTTAGAGAATATACCAGGAACATTTTTCTTCACAGGTGCTAAAAAGCCGGAGTGGGAGGTAGCATATCCTCACCATCATGCACGCTTTGACTTTGATGAACGTGCAATGTTGATTGCTGCCAAAACATTAGGAAAAGCAACATTGCAGTATCTACAAGAAAATCAATAAAAAGCTCTTCCACAAGGCTTGAGCTATACACAAAAATTGGCATGATAGGAGGTATCCTAACATGCCAATTCTTTTGATTTAATGCCAAATATCCACGCAGATTCATCGTTTTCAGACGAAAAACATCTGCGGCACAAGCAAGAATACGAGCCCCCATTGGGAGTCTAGCGAAACTTGCTAAGGCGACGCAAGCATGAATAAGACGTAGCGAAGGAGCGCACACTGATTTTGCTTTTATCTTACTCGCATTTTGAGGAGCGGAATTTTACCATATAAGAAAATATAAATTAGAAGACTTTTTAAAAGTTCACGTCAATTATGGATTTTGGTTAAAATAAGCCATTTCTTCATCATATTCAGCAAAATCAAAGTAAATCATTGGGAATAGGAAACGATGATTCGATTTGAGTTCACGCAAAATAACATGATCTCGACCAGCAGCTTCTACAACGCCTCGCACAATTTTCGTGTTTTTTCCTGGCTCAACCGCATGCTCGAAGGAAAAATGAAAAGTAGCAGGTTTTCCACGATTTAAACGCAAAATATTTTCAATATACGATTGCTCCCGTCCAGGTGGTCGAGCTCCAGTCGTCTGTGGAGGCATTACCTGAGGAGGCATTTGTTGTTGCGTTGTCGGTGTCCAATAATAAGGCATCATAAGTTATCAACCTTCTTTCTTTTAGATTTGAGGACAATCTTCTTCGGTTGGCGAGAAGAAGCAATGTGCTTTGAATCTTCCCTTGTTCCACTGACCATACCATTGTGCTGGACAATCTCCCTCAGGTCTGAAAAACCATAGTGAGCGAGTCGCCGGATGGAATCTTTCGCCTTGAATAACTCTCTTTGCTAATCGAAGGTCTTGATCACGTGCTCGTTGATAAAAGTAGCCTTTTTGTGTCGCTTCAAAGCCTCCAGGACGCTGAAAAACCATTTGTTCAATTGTACGAACATCCGTAAAATCTAAACAATCGGCTCGTACACGATTGACGCCAACATTGCCGACCATCAGCATACCTAAATTCCCTTCACCTTCTGCCTCAGAGCCATCAGCCTTGCTAGCATGGATGTTTGTGCATCATTCGTCTTTATAACGGCGATTTTCACTCCTCCTCGCAAACAGTATATGCATGATGGTATTGTAGACATGTTCAATTTTAACTTTTTTCAGCAGATGGTGAGATGAACGGGTTTAAGTTACTGTTTCAGTAGATGTCTAAACACCTGCTGAAAGAAGTTAAAGCCTCCGGCCGATTCCGGACGTAATTATGCCGAGGCATAATTGATTGAAAGAAATTCACAAAAAAAAAATGCTAAGCATATATTAGTAATAACGAGTAGTCTGTAAAAGAGGGCTAGACTTTTAAAAAATTTTAGATGTTCAACACCAAACGTATGGCATGTATATAAGTTGATTGGAGTGGTTGGGGTCCTTGGGAATCATCATCACAGATGAGAACCTGGTGCGCAAACGAGTAGGGGAACGGAGGCTAAAGCATCGCGTCCTGTGATAACGACTTCGTGACGAATATCCTGTTGCTGCCGCTACGCTTACGCACAAAAAAACATCCTGTTGCTGCCGCTACGCTTACGCACAAAAAAACATCCTGTTGCTGCCGCTACGCTTACACACAAAAAACATTCTGTTGCTGTCGCTACGCTTACGCACAAAAAACATTCTGTTGCTGCCGCTACGCTTACGCACAAAAAAACATCCTGTTGCTGCCGCTGTCGCTACGCTCGCACAGAAAACATTTTTTGCCTCTACGTCCCCAAGAAACCGCCTAACCAGAAAGGAAATCACCCCTACGCTATGGTGATGAGCCTACATTTTATGGTAGATAGAGAATAAATATATGGGAATGTGAGATAGGAAATTGCATGTGTATTGAATACATGTGAGGTGACAGGGTATGGAGATTGGTGTTTGGGTAGGCATTTTGTTGAGTGCTGTGCTGGCATTTTTAGTAGGGAGTTTTTACGGACAGCCACTCCATTGGTATCTCTTTATATTAATAATCGTAGTAGGATTTTTCATTAATACGATAATACTAATTTTGAAAGTTAAGGATGAAAGATCTTGAGGTATGAAAAATAAGAAAGTGTCATCGTAGTGGATGACACTTTCTTATTTTTTTTGATTAAGTAGATGAAATCTAATGTTTTGCAAGTATATTAAAAATAAACTGTGACATACTAAAATGGAAAATTATTTTTTGCTTTCATGAAGGAGTGTTATAATGCATGTTTTTGGTACGTTTGTAGCAATTATCATAAGTGCATTCATGGCCGTTGGTATAGCAGAATACTATCATCAACCATATAATTGGTATTTAGTTTTCCTTATGATTCTAACTGGCTTTTTTATTCATACAATTATTTTAATATTGGAATCAGATAACAGCGAAGAAAATGAAATTTAAAAAATGCGAGTCCACTACTATGGACTCGCATTTTTATCTTCATTCAGCAGAAGACTCCCACCTCATGAAGTCAGTGAGAGGAATGCTGATGTGGTTCCTTTTCCAAACATCTACTGAAATAGAGGAACTCAGGCTAAAAACTTCACATCCCGTAAAAACGCCTGAGTGACCAACCTCGTGCTGCTGACGCTGCGTTAGCACTACGCTTTCGCGCAAAAAACATTTGTTGGCCCAAAGCTTCCGGACGCAATTACGCCAAGGCGAAATTGATATTTAAAAGATTTTAGACAGTTAAGAATTTCACTAGTTTTTCTTTATCAAGAAGGTTACCAACGAAGAATGCACCGAACTCACCGTAGCGAGCTGAAACTTCATCAAAACGCATTTCATATACTAATTTTTTGAATTGTAGTACGTCATCTGCGAATAGTGTTACGCCCCATTCGTGATCGTCGAAGCCAACAGAACCAGTAATAATTTGTTTAACTTTACCAGCATAGCCACGACCAATCATACCATGAGAACGCATTAGAGATTTACGGTCGTCCATTGAAAGCATATACCAGTTATCATTGCCTTGACGACGCTTATCCATTGGATAGAAGCATACATGCTTAGCACGTGGAAGTTCAGGATATAGACGAGCACGCACATGTGGATTTTGGTAAGGATCTTCGTCTGAATCTCCTGCTAAATAGTTAGAAAGCTCAACAACAGATACATATGAATATGTAGGAATTGTAAAATCAGCAATCGCTAATTTATTGAAATCAGCTTCAAGCTCTTGTAGCTCTTCCATTGTTTCGCGTAATGTCATAATCATAAAGTCAGCTTTTTGACCAACAATTGCGTAAAATGCATGGGCACCTGTTTTAGCGATATCAGCCCCGTTTAATTTTTCTAAATATGCAATGAATTCTTTTACTGCTGCTTGGCGTTCCTCAGCAGAAACTAGTTTCCATGAAGCCCAGTCGATTGAGCGAAAATCATGTAAAGCGTACCAACCATCTAAAGTAATTGCTGCTTCATTCATTATTAAAAACACTCCTTTATAAGTGAATACCATTCAAAATTTAGTTTATCATAGTTTGTACAAATTCCCTAAGTTCATGATTGCATTTCACGAATTTGACACCTTCCATAGATAATGTATTCTAAAGGGAAGAGAAGTAAATAGAGGAGCTCCAATCATGAAAAGTATTTTACAACAGCCGATTTGGCGTTTTTACGATCAATCCATTAGCGCGAAGCAAAGATCGCCACTTGAATCCTTTGCAACAGACGATACTTTATGTCAGCTAGTTGGGCAATTAGCCTCTCCACCAACTATTCGTACTTGGGTACATGATGCCTCTGTTGTGCTCGGTATTCAGGATCACCGTTTACCATATGTGCAGCAGGGTATGGACTTGCTCAAAGAACGTGGCTATGATCCTATTGTACGCAATTCAGGCGGATTAGCAGTTGTGCTTGATGAAGGTGTACTGAATATTTCTATTGTTTTATCTGAACAAACGGAAGCGCTAAGCATTAATGATGGTTATGATGTAATGGTAGCTCTAGTAAAAGGATTGTTCCCTGAAGTAGCTGATCAAATTGAAGCCTATGAAATTGTAGGCTCCTATTGTCCAGGTTCCTATGATTTAAGTATTGAAGGAAAGAAGTTTGCTGGTATTTCTCAGAGACGATTACGTCAAGGGGTAGCAGTGCAAATTTATTTATGTATTGAAGGAAGCGGTTCAGATCGAGCTGCACTCATTCGTGACTTTTATAAGGAAAGTATAAGAGGAGAGGAAACAAAATTTACCTATCCTAACATTGTCCCTGATGTGATGGCGTCATTATCTGAACTAATTGATGCATCATTAACAGTGGAAGCCGTTGTGATCCGTTTACAGCAGCTTCTTAACAATATGGCAGAAGAAATTCGAGTCGAACCTTTTCATGATGAAGAATTAACACTATATACGTTTTATTTACAACGTGTTTTAGATCGCAATACGAAAATGCTTGAACCAAAATGAAGTTAAACTTTAATCAATAAGGGTACCACGCGAGATAAATCGGTTCAAAGAAAAAAGCGATGCTGCTAATTAAGCGCATCGCCATTTTCTTGTGTATAAGGGCTACTTACAACAAGATTTCCGTTTTTCTCCATTTTAAAAACAGGTGCAACTCGTTCTTCCTCTTCATCTAGTGTTACTAGTCGTCTAGCACGATTCATAATTTGTACAAATTGCTCGTAATCTTTTCGAATAGCTCTATTTTCCTCTTCAAGCTGTGAAATTGTTTTCTCTAGTTTTTTATTTTTCTCAGATGTTACGTGTACTAGTTGTCTCCATTTTGAAGACTCATTACCTATTTCACCAGAGTGCTGTAAACGTAGTAAATAGGCTATGACAATATCAAGATTTAATGCAGATAGAGGAATTGATTTGCCCTCCGCAGCACTACTATTAACTGTAAACATACTAGAAGCACGGCGTCTTGCTGGAGCTCCCAACACTCGCATTCTTTCTTTTCTTTCTTTTTTTGCTTCGGATAATTGTTCCTCGTATTCTTTACGAACAACAGCATTCCAACGAAAACCACATGCAGCAGCAGTACGATTTAAAGCGTCACCAGCTTCTTCAAAGGCATTTAATTGTGTACTACCTTCCGTCACATGGCGAATTACCGCCTCAGCTAACAATTCATCGTTTTCGTCTAACCAAGCATCTTGTCTTACTTTACTCATATTAAAATCCTCCCACCTTTATTTGGAACTTTTATTTACAACTAGCATGACCAATCTTTTAACCTTTTATTCATCTATGTGAAAGGAATTATGCTTGAATACAAGGGGAAAAATGCGATACAATACCCGATGTAGGTTTGTACGTATGCTACATACTTAAATATGTGAAAGTTCATACGTTCAATAGAAACGACTTTTTGAATCAATTATGCCTCGGCATAATTGTTGCTGACGCTTTGCTTTCGCACAGATAAACATTGTGTCCGGAATCGGCTTTGTGCTAGCACGGATGTTTGGACACTCGCTGAAAAGTGAATTAATTCCGCATTTATCTCACCACCTATAGAGGTGGGAGACTTCTGTACCTGTCGCTACGCTTTCGGTACAGAAAATAATTGCTGAAAGAAGTTAAAAAAATACTATATAGAAAGGGTTGTTGACAAAATGGCAAACGAATTTAAAGTTTGCGATGAATGTCAGGCCGTTAACTTAAAAACGTTAATTCCAAAATTAAAGGAAATCGATCCTGATGCAACCATCGAAATTGGCTGTCATTCCTATTGTGGCCCAGGACGTAAAAAAACATTTACCTTTGTAAATAGTCGTCCTGTCGCTGCATTAACGGAAGAAGAACTAATGGAAAAGGTTTTAGCAAAGTTAAAAAAATAAGTAAAACAAAACGCTATCTTCACTAGTCTAGTTGGAGATAGTTTTTGTTTTATTTGGGTTCTATAATATTTGTTGGGGTATTCACACAATTCCACGCATAAAAAAAGCACAGATTCACCGATTTATATATACTTGAATTGTCGAGAAACAAGTAATAGAAAGGTGAACTGTGCAAATGAATTTTAACATGAATATCCCAGGATTA
>NZ_JBFTHS010000024.1:0-78989 GCF_056394365.1 Lysinibacillus sp. 10T31 | reverse complement strand
CATCTGCTGCTGCCGCTTCGCTTTCGCGCAAAAAACATCTGCTGCTGCCGCTTCGCTTTCGCACAAAAAACATCTGCTGCTGCCGCTTCGCTTTCGCACAAAAAACATCTGCTGCTGCCGCTTCGCTTTCGCGCAAAAAACATCTGCTGCTGCCGCTTCGCTTTCGCACAAAAAACATYTGCTGCTGCCGCTTCGCTTTCGCGCAAAAAACATCTGCTGCTGCCACTTCGCTTTCGCGCAGATAAAACCCTTATGCTGTCGCTTCGCTTTCGCACAGACAAAACACGTTGCCCGCTACGTTAGCACTGCGCTTTCGCACAAAAAACATTTGCAGGCCTAAGCACAAAGCCGATTCCAGACGCGATTTTGCCAAGGCAAAATATTGATATGTATAAAATGGGTCGTTTGTTTCAAGCTATGAAAAAAAGGAGTGATGATAATGCGTTTTGTAAGCATAGTTTTTGCTTTGATGTTGGGGATTAGTATATTTGCTATTCCACAAAATGACGCCATTGCATTTACCGAGCAACAGATTTCTCGTGGTGCTTATGGTGATGATGTAATTGAGCTACAGGCAAGGCTACAATACTTAGGGTTTTATAAAAGTAAAATTGATGGCAAATTTGGCTATAACACATATTGGGCTTTACGAATTTTCCAAGAAAAATATGGTTTACCAGTAGATGGAATAGCCGGTGCTAAAACTAAAAAAACTTTATCTGGTTATTCAGATTACGATGAAGGATGGGTAAAAGCGCAATTAAATGCAGGAAATCAATTTACTTATTATGGTGGCACACCACTTGAACAGCAAGTGAAAACAAACACTGGTGGCGGTGGTGGAGGAGGTAAAAGTAGCGGTAGTAGTAATAATAATGGGACTAAGACTCAAGTGCCTCCAAAGTATACCGACAGAGATGTACAGTTAATGGCGAATGCGGTTTATGGTGAAGCTAGGGGAGAGCCTTATGAAGGTCAAGTAGCTGTAGCGGCTGTTATTTTAAATCGTTTGGAAAGTCCTGAATTCCCAAACACTATTTCAGGTATAATTTTCCAACCCCTGGCATTTACCGCGGTGGCAGATGGACAAATTTGGCTTGAACCAAATGAACGTGCAAAAGAAGCAGTTCTTGATGCTATGAATGGATGGGATCCTTCAGAAAATGCACTGTATTATTTTAATCCGAAAACAGCTACAAGTAAGTGGATTTGGTCACGACCTCAAATTAAACGAATTGGAGAACACATTTTCTGTTCATAGAAAGGAGGAAAATAAATGAGAACTATGCTCGTTATACTCACTGCGGCAGTTATTGGCTTAGGGGCATATAGCATTAATATGCACGGAAAAAATGTAAGTTTACAACGTACTGTGCTAGCTCAGTACACAGATAATTTAACGGATGCATCAGAGAAATTATCGCATCTACAACAAGCTGTCTCACAATCTCTATTGTTTCAGGATGATAATGCCATTCACAATGAGTTAGATTCCGTTTGGCGACTAAGCTCCGACGTTCGATCTTCGATGTCGAATATTCCTATCGGGCAGGAAATGTCGAACGACTGGCTAAGTTATTTAGGACGTCTAGGAGATGAGGCACAGAAAACATCTAAAACTGGTGATTATAAAGCTTGGCGAGAAAAAATGCCACAAGTATCAACGAATTTACAATCACTTTCAGATGAATGGTCAGCTGCAACAGTAGATTTTTATAAAAATAACGGCAAAATGGATGTCTGGTTAAGACAAGTAGATACTAAAAATCCAAATACAACTTTTGATAATGTACAAAAGACATTAAAAGGTTACAGCGAAAAAGACTTCCCACTTACATTAAGCGAATCGGATTGGCAGAAAAAAATAGATCTTAAAGCATTGCAAGATTCAGTCATTACTGAAAAAGAAGCACTGGAAAAAGTAAAACAATTATTCCCTATCATAAAAGATGCAACATTTACGGTGACGAAAAGTAGCGATACTGCACCATATCCGTTTTATCATATCCAATTCCACCAAGATATTCGTTTAGGATATGTCGATCTAACAGAAAAGGGTGGACATTTAATATCCTATTTAGTGGAACGTCCAGTAGATGAGGCAAGGCTATCACAAGATGAAATTATGAAAAAAGCTGAAGAATATGTAAAACGACTTGGAATGAATGATGTTGCATTTGTGGAATCTCGTGAAAACCATCAAGCATGGCATGTGACATTTGCACGTGTTCACCCTGGCGATAATGCATTGATTTATGCAGATGGCGTGCAATTAAAACTTGCTAAGGATACAGGCGAGTTACTTGGTGCAAATGCGATGGAATATATTCAGGCAGAGACGATTAAACCACAAACTGCAAAACCAATTGATTGGAAAACTTTCTTTGATGATGATGTGAAAGTACAAGAAGTAAGAAATATTTATACAGATAACGGTTCATTTGAACAACGTCTTTGTTATGAAGTTATTGCAGTCCGTGATAAAAATGCGCAAGAAACATACCGAATTGTTATTGACGCTGAAAATCACAATGTTTTAAAAGTGGAATATTTAACTTAATATAAGAAAAAACTACCAGTTGATATAGCCAAAATGGGCATCTCGTGCGATAATAAAGGTATATTTGTGTTCGGGGAGATGCTCATGGAAATAAAAATTGGTACACAATTAGAACTAGAGCCAACTTATACAGATCGTGCTGAAAAATTCCGCTGTAAAGTTGTAGAACAAAAAGAAAATATTCTTTACATCGATTATCCAATAAATGTTGCCACAAAGAAAACAGCTTTTTTAATAGATGGTTCTGAATTTAGAGCAACTTTTCGTACGGAGGATAAGCTATCATTTGCTTTCAATACTGAAGTGATTGGACGTAAAGCTGGTAATATACCTATGATTATGTTGCATTGTCCAACGGCAGATGACTTTATCAAAATTCAGCGTCGTGAATATGTACGTGTGGAAACGCCTGTGGATGTAGCGATACAGTTTAAGGATTACAAATATCAGTTAGTAACATCGGACATTAGCGCAGGTGGTTTGGCAGTTACCTTGAAAGGGGCAATTGCTTTCCAAGATGATGATGAGGTTAAGTTAACAATCGTTTTACCATACGCCAATGGGGATGTAAAATACGTTGTCACGGATGCAACGGTTGTTCGTATATTCGAAAAAGATGACAAAAAATTTGCAACTATACAATTAACGGATACTGATGATGTAGACCAACAGCATATTGTTCGTTTCTGCTTTGAACGTCAATTAGTGAATCGTCGTAAAGAAATAAATCCTTTTGATGCTTGATTTTTACGCTTATTAACTTCTTTCAGCAGGTGTCCAAATACCCGCTGAAATAGAGGAACTCAGTCTAAGAACGCCAAACCCAACCTCTATTGGTGAGTGGAAAATTCCATGAAATTTTGCAGGGAATTTACACACCTTCAAATCGAGTAGTATTTTTGATTTAAGAAAGCCCTCTGCTTAAAGAGGGCTTTTTTATGATACAATATGGTGTGATAGAAAGTAGGGGAGTATATGAAAAAAAACATTCAAATTGCGATTGATGGACCTGCTGGTGCAGGGAAAAGCACAATCGCGAAAATTGTTGCAGAGGCACTTGGATTTACTTATATCGACACAGGTGCTATGTATCGTGCTGTGACGTATAAAGCAATGCAACAAAACATACATTTAGATGATGAAACAAAATTAGCAGAAATGCTTGCATCAAGCACAATTGATTTAAAGCCTTCTTCTGAAGGACAACTTGTCTTTTTAGACGGCAAGAACGTGTCGGCAGAAATTCGATCAAATGAGGTAACTTCATCTGTTTCACAAGTAGCGGCACATGCTAAAGTACGTGAACTATTAGTAGCACAGCAACAAAAGCTTGCGGCTAATGGTGGTGTTGTTATGGATGGGCGCGATATTGCTACGCATGTATTAAAGACTGCAGAACTAAAAATCTTTATGTCTGCAACTGTAGAAGAGAGAGCAAGACGTCGTTTTATTGACAATCAAAAACGAGGAATTGAATCTTCTATTGAAAAGCTTCAAGAAGAAATTGCCCTGCGCGATAAAATGGATAGCGAGCGTGAAGCATCGCCACTAATTCAGGCAGAAGAGGCTATATTTTTAGATACGACGGCATTGTCAATTGATGAAGCAGCACAGGCCATTTTAAAATTAGCGCAAGAAAAAATGGTATAAATCCTAAAATTTCAGACAATTTTTGAATTTAAAGGATTTATTTTTGTCTTTATCTTCAATTTCGAATAAAATAGTAAGGGAAGATGCGAAGGAGGGTTACATATGTCTGAAGAAATGAACTATGCAGAACAAACGTTTAACGAAGGTGATATCGTCAAAGGTATTGCAGAGCAAGTTGATGAGAAAGCGGTAACTGTTTCAATTCCAGGTGCACAATTTGACGGTATTGTACCAATAAGTGAATTATCAAGCTTACACATTGAAAAAGCGTCTGACGTAATTTCAGTTGGAGATGAGTTAGAGTTGATGATTACAAAAGTTGAAGAAGAAAACTATGTATTATCAAAACGTAAAGTAGATGCTGTAAAAGCATGGGATACACTTGAGCAACAATTCAACGCTGAGGAAATTTTCGAAGCGGAAGTAAAAGATATTGTTAAAGGTGGTCTTGTCGTTGATTTAGGAGTACGTGGCTTCGTTCCAGCATCCCTAGTAGAAGACCACTTTGTTGATGATTTTGAAGACTATAAAGGCAAATACCTTAGCTTTAAAATTGTTGAGCTAGATAAAGAAAAAAATCGATTAATTTTATCACATCGTGCTGTAGTGGAAGCTGAAAAAGCATCTCAAAAGAAAGATGTTATTAACCAGATTAAAACTGGTGATGTTTTAGATGGTAAAGTACAGCGTATCGCATCATTTGGCGCATTTATTGACCTTGGTGGTATTGATGGCCTTGTGCATATTTCACAAGTGTCTCATGAGCATGTGAGTGATGTGAGTGAGGTTTTATCAGAAGGACAAGAGGTGAAGGTGAAAGTCCTTTCTGTAGACCCGGAAAATGAGCGTATTTCGCTATCCATTAAGGAAACGATTCCTGGTCCTTGGTCGAACATCGAAGAGCGTGCAGCTAAAGGAACAGTGCTTGATGGAAAAGTAAAACGTCTTACTTCATTTGGAGCATTTGTGGAAGTTTTCCCTGGTGTAGAAGGTTTAGTGCATATTTCGCAAATCGCGCATAAGCATATTAACACACCACACGAAGCTCTAAAAGAAGGACAGGATGTACAGGTGAAGGTGCTTGACGTTAATGCTGAAGATGGCCGCTTAGCATTGAGCATTAAGGATTTACTTGAAAATCCTGAGGCAGAGGAAGTAGTCGACTATGAATTACCAGAAGAAAACAAAGGTTTCTCTTTCGGTGATGTCATTGGCGATAAACTGAAAAATTTTAAATAAACTAGACAAGCGGGGATACAGTTTGTGTCCTCGCTTTTTTATGGCGGAAATGGATAGAATAAATAAGACTCGAAGATAACCACATCACATCGATCATTCAAATAGAACAGCCGAAATGATATAAAAATTCCTAAATAGATGGAAAGAACGGTACATAGCGCGCCCCTTCATGGATATGATATGATATAATGGCATTTTTCGTGTATAATAGCGAAAGACAAGAAGTTGGAAGGATGAAGTACAGATGACGAAACCAGTAGTAGCCATCGTAGGTCGTCCGAACGTAGGTAAGTCGACGATTTTTAATCGTATCGTTGGAGAACGTGTCTCGATTGTGGAAGATATTCCAGGCGTTACACGCGACCGTATTTATAGTTCGGCAGAGTGGTTAACACATGATTTTAATATTATTGATACAGGTGGTATTGAGATTGGAGACGAGCCGTTTTTAGAGCAAATTCGTCAACAAGCAGAAATTGCCATTGATGAAGCAGACGTTATAATCTTTATGACAAATGGTCGTGAAGGTGTAACAGCTGCTGATGAGCAAGTTGCTAAAATTTTATACAAAACAAAAAAACCGGTCGTTTTAGCAGTGAATAAAATTGATAACCCGGATATGCGCGAGATGATTTATGATTTCTATGCGCTTGGCTTTGGTGAGCCTTGGCCAATTTCTGGTTCTCACGGCTTAGGCTTAGGGGATTTATTGGATGAATGTGCAGAACATTTCCCTAAGGAAGATGAAGAACAATATGGAGACGAGGTTATTAAATTCTCGTTAATTGGTCGACCAAATGTAGGGAAATCTTCATTAGTAAATGCATTTTTAGGCCAAGACCGCGTTATTGTGAGTAATATCGCGGGTACTACTCGGGATGCTATTGACACGCCTTATGAGTATGATGATCAGGAATATGTCATTATAGATACTGCAGGTATGCGTAAAAAAGGGAAAGTATACGAAACGACAGAGAAGTATTCTGTATTACGTGCGTTACGTGCAATTGAACGCTCTGATGTTGTTTTAGTCGTTCTAAATGCAGAAGAAGGCATTCAAGAACAAGATAAAAAAATTGCAGGCTATGCGCATGAAGCTGGAAAAGCTATTGTCATCGTTGTTAACAAATGGGATGCTATTGAAAAAGACGAAAAAACAATGAACGTCTTTACACAGCAAATTCGTGAGCATTTCTTATTCTTAGACTATGCTCCAATTATTTTTGTATCAGCCAATACAAAGCAGCGTGTACATCAAATTTTACCGATTATACAACGTGTAAGTGAAAACCATGCAATGCGTATTCAATCATCTATCCTTAATGAAGTGATTGAGGATGCAGTGGCACGCAACCCAGCACCAACTGATAAAGGCCGCCGTCTTCGCATCTACTATGCTACCCAAGTTGCGATACAGCCACCTACTTTTGTGGTGTTTGTTAATGAGCCAGAGCTAATGCATTTCTCTTATGAACGATTTTTAGAAAATCGTATTCGAGAAACATTTGATTTTGAAGGAACGCCAATTCGTTTAATTACTCGTGCTCGTGCTTAGGAAAAATATACACATACAATACGCCAACCCGACAATACTTGTTGGGTGGCGTCTTTTTACAAGAGAGGAAAGAATAATTTTTCTAATGTCTACTAATAAGATTGCTTTGAAAGCTTTACTGTTATAAGCCTTTCTCTAGCATTTTTTATAACTAATATGAGTGAATTGTCTTTTCTAAACAAGGGAGGTTTTTGAATGGAAAAAGTTTGTGTGTTAGGGGCAGGCTCATGGGGTTCAGCGCTTGCGATGGTGCTTGCAGAAAACGGGCATGATACACTTCTATGGACTCATCGAACAGATCAAGCTGAAGAAATTAACAATCTGCATACAAATAGGAAGTATTTACCTGAAACGGAGCTGCCAGCAAATTTGTATGCAACAAGTGATATTGCTCAAGCAGTTGCTCATTCGGAGATAATTGTCGTAGCTGTACCTACTAAGGCTATTCGAGAAGTATGTGAAAAAATGATAGCAACACTCGATAAAAAAGTACTGTTTGTTCATGTATCGAAGGGAATTGAACCAGATACGTTAAAACGAATTTCAGAAATTTTAGTAGAAAGTCTACCAGCTGAATTTGTAGAAGAGATTGTTGTACTTTCAGGTCCAAGTCATGCAGAGGAAGTTGTCTTACATCACCCGACAACTGTTACAGCCGCTTGTGCAAGCATTGAAGCCGCAGAAAAAGTACAGGATTTATTTATGAATCAATTTTTCCGTGTCTACACAAACAAAGATATGATTGGCGTAGAAATAGGTGGCGCCTTAAAAAACGTAATCGCATTAGCTGCAGGTATTTCCGACGGCTTAAATTATGGTGATAATGCCAAAGCGGCACTTATTACTCGAGGATTAGCTGAGATTTCACGTCTTGGTGTTAAAATGGGGGGGAATCCATTTACATTCTCAGGACTTACAGGCATGGGAGACTTGATTGTAACATGTACAAGTGTGCACTCTCGTAATTGGCGCGCAGGTAATTTACTCGGGCAAGGAATGAAACTGCCAGAGGTTCTAGAACAAATGGGCATGGTTGTTGAAGGGGTACGCACAACAAAAGCTGCCTATCAACTAGCAGAGAAATATGACGTTGCTATGCCAATAACTACGGCGCTTTATAGTGTTCTATTTAGTGATATAGAACCGAAAGTAGCGGTTGATACATTAATGATGCGTATGAAAAAGCGAGAAATCGATGACATGATTTTCTAATAATATATAAATCAACATGCCTGATCTATTTGATTATTCTTGTCATAAAATGGACATAAATAAGGTGTCTCAGTGAATAACTGAGACACCTTATTGTGTGCTAAAGTCTATAACGCTATAAAGGTGTTGTCCATTTGATGATAGTTATTGGACATCTATTTCTTTTTAGCGAAAGCACATAGTATAATATACTTTGATTGTTTCGAGACGTTGAAGAAAGGTGGTTGTCTTAAATGGGTCCGTTAGCACATTTGCCCTCGCTTGATGTAATGTGGGTATCATTTTATTGTATCGGTTTTATGATTATATCTGTTGGTTTAATTTATTTAGCTCGTAATAAGGTTTCGAATGGTTTTTTACGTACAATCGTAAATTTAATTGCATACATACTATTTGGGCTAGGCACATTTTTAATGGTACTAATTGTAGCCACATGGCCAGCATAAAAAATGATGAGGTGGAAGTGACATGAAAAAACTAAGTGCTTTTCTATTGGTAATTGTAACCGCTGTACTTCTAGTAGGTTGTGCTTATCCAGAAGACGAAAAAAGGGCGAAATTAGTGCCTGATGCTGACCAATTAGCTGCGGTTCAGCGTGCGGTTGATGAATACCGTGAAGCAACTGGTGGACTAGTTCCAATTAAAAATAGTGAGCTAGATACAGATTTATATATAAAATATTTAATTGATTTTGAAAAACTAATGCCAAAATATCTTTCACAAATTCCAGGGAACGCCTACGAAAAGGGTGGGATTTTCCAGTATATTATTTGGGATCCTGAGAATGAAGCGAAAGTAAAATTGGTAGATTTAAATGCTGCAGAGCGAATTCGTGAAATTAATATTCGTAAACTATCTACTCAATATTTACCGATAAAGGGTGCAACTTCAGATAATGTATTTCAAATTAACTTTGAAGAATTGGGCTATAAAAAAGATGTTACTGTAAAAAGCCCTTACTCTGGTACCGAATTACCGATATTTATGACAGGCGATGGTGAAATGCATGTCGACTATTCAATCGATTTAGGTCAATTGCTAAAAGAAGACAAGCCTGATGTGAAACCTGGAGATGATATTCGTCAGCTACTTGTCGATAAATATCCAGTCGTACCTGCTTATTCTATTCCTTATACGGTAGACGAAAAGGGTGAGCCAGTTTATTTTATGGACGCCTATAATAGTGACGCAAAAAAAGCTAGAGAAAAAGCTACAGAAAAAGCAATTCAAGAGTCTGAATCCAAAACTAAAAAAGATTAGTCGATAAGCTCCTTACATTTGTGAGGAGCTTTTCATATTTATCTATAAGCTCGCATATAGTGAAAAAGCGTAGATAAAGGAGGCAGAAACCTTGAGTGAAGCAGTATTTAGAGAAATTGCAGAGCGCACAAATGGCGATGTTTATATTGGTGTTGTCGGTCCAGTACGTGTAGGTAAATCCACATTTGTAAAAAAGGTTATGGAAGCGGTCGTGTTACCGAATATAGTGGATGAAACAGAAAGAATGCGGGCACAAGACGAGTTGCCACAAAGCTCGCCGGGGCCAGTCATTATGACTGCTGAGCCGAAGTTTGTGCCTGCCCAAGCAACACGTATTGCTGTCGGTGATGATGAAATGTCGTTCCAAATTCGTTTAGCAGATTGCGTTGGTTATATCATTGAAGGGACAAAGGGCTATGAGGATGAAAATGGACCAAAATATGTCCATACACCTTGGCATACAGAGCCTATCCCTTTCCAAGAAGCGGCGAAAATAGGCACAGATAAAGTAATTCGTGACCATGCCAATATTGGAATTGTTGTAACAACAGATGGCACGGTAAATGGTATAAGTCGTCGTGCGGCTGAGAAGGCTGAAGAGGAAATTGTAGAACAATTAATGGATATTGGAAAACCTTTTGTTATTGTTTTAAATTGCCAAATGCCAGCACGAGAGGAAACAGTACAGCTTCGAAATGAGCTATTTGAGCGCTATAATGTTCCAGTAATTGCTACTTCGATTGATCAAATGCGTGCATCTGATATTCAGTTTATTTTGCAAGAAGCATTATTTGAATTTCCAATTCGAACAATTGAGGTGGAAAAGCCAGATTGGTTAGATGTTTTAGATGCAACGCACCCATTGAATGTTGCATTAATTGATTCGATGGAAGAAGTGTTGTCATCTATTATGAAAATTAGAGATGTACAGCAGGCATCAGATGCCTTTAAAGCCATTGATTTTATCGACCAGAGTGAAGTGGTACATGTTGATGCTGGTGTTGGGACCGCGGTCATACGAGTGTCATTACAAAGTGAGCTATATAAGTCGGTTTGTAATGAATGGCTAGATGAGCCAATTGAGACGAAGCGAGATTGGTTACTCTTTATTAAAGAAGCAGCAGAAGCAAAAGAGGCGCAAAAACGCTTTAAAAATGCTATTAGTCAAGCAGATTCGACTGGTTATGGTGTAACATTGCCGATGATGCAGGAGTTTGAGCCAACAGCACCAGAGCTCATTAAACAAAATAATTTTTATGGTGTGCGTATGAAAGCAAAAGCACCATCATACCATATCATTCGTGTAGATATGGAATCAGAATTCGCGCCACTCATTGGCTCTGAATTCCATAGTCAACAATTGCTTAAGGATTTAAATCATGCTTATTTACATGATCGTGACGCTTTATGGAATACACAGCTTTTTGGAACTCCGTTACATGAAGTGTTAAAAGAAGGAATTCGCTATAAAATGGATGCTGTTCCAGCTACAGCCAAAAAACGGATGCGACAAACAATTGAACGTATGGTGAACGAGGGTGATAGAGGATTAGTTACATTTATTTTGTAGCGAAAAAATGAAAAATAAAGCACAAAAAATTATTACAGGGCTCTTCGTTTTTATGCGAAAAGTCCTGTTATTTTTGTTTTTTGGGTGAAAAACGCATTTTTTGGTTATAATCATGTATGAATACAGTTGCGTAGCGGTTTTCTATGTGTTAATCTTTTTACAGAATTGGTTCATGACCCTTTGAGAGGAGGTGAATGGTGTGAATAAAACAGAATTAGTAAACTCTGTTGCTGAAGCTGCAGGTCTTTCTAAAAAAGACGCTTCTAAAGCAGTTGAAGCTGTATTTGATACAATTCAAGATGCTCTTGCAAAGGGTGACAAAGTACAATTAATTGGTTTTGGTAACTTTGAAGTACGTGAACGTGCGGCTCGTAAAGGTCGTAACCCACAAACTGGTAAAGAAATCGAAATCGCTGCTAGCAAGGTACCTGCTTTCAAACCAGGTAAAGCGCTTAAAGATGCTGTAAAATAATACACGTCTAGTAGTTACATAGAGCAGTCTTCATGTAAAGAGCATGAAGGCTGCTCTTTTTAATTTCTTTCAGCGGATGTTCATACATCCGCTGAAAGAAGTTAAAGCTTCCTGGAATCAATTAGCCGAGCCATAATTGATCTTTCACTACGAAAAGTTGCGCACAAAGCTAAAAAAGTTAATAGTACATAGATAGATGCAATAAATGTAAATGTAAGCATTTTAGATATCATATGCACAATTTAGGCCCATTTCTAAAAGTTGGGATATATTTTGTTGAAACTTATACCATATATTTAGTTGATTGGAGTGGAGACTGGGCGACGCCACAGGATAGCGCATAGCCGGAATGGAAAGCAAGCTGACGTTATTGTGATGAGCCACAATTTTTAATATATGCTCCTAATTAGAAAGCAATATGTGGCTATTTTGCTCATATAGCGATGAATTTCTTTTGAATCAAGTAAGTCGTTTTGCGCTTACCTTTTGGATGTGCTACGATGCATAAGGAAATGTGTAATGTATTGATACGCAGGAGGGTTTTTACGGATGTCGAATGTTGATTTATTGAAAATAGAAGAAGCAGTAAAAATGATTTTAGAGGCTGTGGGCGAAGATGTAAATCGTGAAGGTTTACTCGATACACCGAAACGGGTAGCAAAGATGTATGCGGAAATGTTTAGCGGCTTACATGAGGATGCAAAAGATTATTTTAGAACAGTGTTTCATGAAGACCATGAGGAATTAGTACTTGTAAAGGACATTCCGTTTTATTCGATGTGTGAGCATCATTTAGTTCCTTTTTATGGAAAGGCTCATGTCGCATACATACCAAACGATGGCATTGTTGCTGGACTAAGTAAATTGGGACGTGCAGTAGAAACCATTGCTCGTCGTCCACAATTACAGGAACGAATTACTTCATCTGTTGCAGAGACAATTATGGAAATGCTCTCTCCGAAAGGTGTTTATGTAGTGATAGAGGCGGAGCATATGTGCATGACTATGCGAGGACTTAAGAAGCCAGGATCTAAAACTGTGACATCGGTTGCACGTGGCATTTATGAAGAAGATGAAGTAAAACGTAGAGAAGTTTTATCATTTATTCAAATGTCTTAAATTGAGTGTCTAATTATGTTATGATGTACTAAGAATTTGGCGGATTTAAGGAGTGAACAGACAATGGCGCAAGATTATATTGTTATTCAAGCAGAGGAAGATGGCGTGCATGTTATCGGTTTAACACGAGGGACAGATACAAAGTTCCATCATTCTGAAAAATTAGATGCAGGCGAAGTTATGATTGCTCAATTTACCGAACATACATCTGCAATGAAAATTCGTGGGAAAGCACAGATTCATACTGCTCACGGTGTTATAAATAGCGAAGCTAAAAAGTAAAAGATTGAAATTACATTCAGATGCTTTAGGGATGGTTTTTAGTCGATGCAAATTAGTAATGGCACATATAAATCGACTAGATGTGTAAAACTTAGTAATGTTTTCGCTCAGGCAGTTGGATTTCTTCCGTTTCTTAAGGGGGAAGCTCTTCTGCCTATCATGTTGAATAAAGCAAAAATTTTTTTTTCCAATCGTCGCATATGCTATAATGACTCAGTAAGCAAGCGTTAGGTCATGAAGTGACTAACGTATTTGAAAGTGAAATGGAGTAAGGTCTATGAATGCAACATACATTCAAAATTCAATTGCACAATTAAAAACAGAGATTTTCATGGATGTTCGTCATAGAACTTTGCAAAAATACACAGGGTTGCCTGTGCTCGATGAAAATCAATTATTTTACTTGTTAGTTCCTTTTTTTAATGGGGAAGAGTGGCAACAAGAGGAAAGAGAAGCTGCAATCACTGTTGGAATTGTGTACGCAGCCTTAGCGGCGCACGATCATATTAAAGAATTAAATGCCACATCAAAAGAACAGCAGCTAACCGTTTTAGCTGGAGACTTTTATAGTGGCCGTTATTATGAGATATTAGCGATGTCGGGAAATGTCGCATTGATCCGAAATTTGTCACAAGGTATTGTGGCACGTTGTGAACACCAAATTAAAGTATATGAGGCAGAAAAACGATCAATCGAACAATGGTTTGCCTCAATAACTAACATTGAATCAGGACTAATCTCAAAATTTTTTGAGCTCTATTCTTTTGGTAATTACATTCCAATGGTGGAGAAGGGCTTATTGATTTTGCGTTTAGAAAGGGAATTGTCGACATATCAACGTGGGCAAGTATCTTTAATGAGTAAGGTTCTTGAAGAAAGTGCAAGATATGCTGGAGCGACCTATGGTAACGTCATACAGGACAAAATTGTGCAATTAAAATCAGAGCTGTTACAGGTTATAGAAGATGCATCGTTTTTACAAAGTGATGTTAAACAAGCTTTGCAAGCACGTGTAGAGGCATCCATTGCTTCTACTAATGGATAAGAGAGGTTTTTCAAATGGCTAAAACGAAAGAAGAGCATGTGCATGAAGTATTTGAAAGTATTTCGCAAAACTATGACAAAATGAATGGTGTTATTAGTTTCCAGATGCATGTTGGCTGGCGCAATGATACGATGAAGCACATGGCAGTAAAACCTGGAGAAAAGGCGCTAGATGTTTGCTGCGGTACGGCAGATTGGACAATTGCATTAGCCGAGGCAGTTGGTGAAGGCGGAGAAGTAAAAGGGGTAGACTTCAGTAAAAACATGCTGAAGGTTGGCGAGGATAAGGTAAAGCCATACCCACAAATTGAACTAATACATGGAAATGCTATGGAGTTACCTTTCCCAGACAATACATTTGATTATGTAACTATTGGTTTTGGGCTTCGCAATGTACCAGATTATTTACAAGTTTTAAAAGAAATGAATCGTGTTGTAAAACCAGGGGGAATGGTTGTTTGTTTAGAGACATCACAACCTGAAATTCCAGGCTATCGACAACTATTCCGTTTTTATTTCAAATATATAATGCCGATATTTGGTAAAATATTTGCGAAAAGTTATAAAGAATATTCTTGGCTACAGGAATCGGCAAATGATTTCCCAGGTATGAAGAAGTTAGCGGCATTGTTTGAGCAGGCAAGTTTAGAAAAAGTAACGTATAAAGCATACAGTGGCGGTGCTGCGGCAATGCATATAGGCTATAAAAAAGTACGTTAATGGGGGAAGGTTTTCACACGTGGAAAAGATGAAGTTAAAACTACTCTATTCCGATTTGAAATCAGATATCGATATCATTGAACAAGAATTAGAAAAAGCAGTGAACTCTTCTTCATGTTTGATCAATGATGCTTCTCTCCATTTATTGCAAGCTGGCGGCAAACGGATACGACCAATTTTTGTGTTGCTTGGCGCGAAATTTGGCGAATATGATATCGAAAAGATGAAAGATGTAGCCGTGCCAGTAGAGCTTATTCATATGGCATCACTTGTGCATGATGATGTAATTGATGATTCCAATATGCGAAGAGGACGCCCGACTGTCAAATCACAATGGAATAATAGAGTTGCAATGTACACGGGCGATTTTATTTTTGCACGTGCACTTGAATATATTACAAAACTTGAAGACCCATTAGTTCATCAAATTTTAGCACGTACAATGGTGGAAATTTGTAACGGTGAAGTCATTCAAATCGAAGATAAATTTAGATTAGATCAAGGATTAAAGGATTATTTTAGACGAATCAAACGAAAAACGGCATTACTGATTTCTTCTAGTTGTGAACTTGGTGCAGTGGCAGCAGGTGTCGATCCTAAAACGGTGAGACATTTGAAACGATTTGGCTATTTTGTGGGCATGAGCTTCCAAATTATCGATGATGTTTTAGATATTATGGCAACAGATAAAGAATTAGGGAAGCCAGCAGGTAGTGATTTACTGCAAGGTAATATTACATTACCGATTCTAATGTTAAAAGATGATCCCGAAATGCAACCTTATTTGGCAAAAGTATTTGCAGGCACATTGACGGAAACAGAACGTCAAAATATGCTGCAGTATGTGCGTAAATCCGACGCGATTGAGCAAGCTAATAAAATGAGTGATAAATATTTAAAAAAGGCATTACAGGAAATAGATGCATTACCAAAACATCCCGTCAAGAAAAAACTACGAGATGTCGCTTTATTTATGGGTAAGCGTAAATTCTAGCTTTTTGTTGTACAAAGGCTCATTTTTTGTTAATATTTATCGGTAGGTGTAAAACCTGTTATACGAATTTAAGGAGTGTTTTAAACATGGCAATCGAACAAACTTTTTTAATGGTTAAGCCTGACGGCGTAGAACGACAAGTAGTAGGAGACATCGTAGACCGTTTTGAACGTCGCGGTTTTGTATTGAAAGGTGCTAAATTAATGGTAATTCCTACAGAATTAGCAGAAAAGCACTATGCAGAGCATGCTGAGCGTCCATTCTTTGGTGAATTAGTTGATTTCATCACTTCTGGTCCTGTATTCGCTATGGTATGGGAAGGCGAAAACGTAATTAAACTTGCTCGTACAATGATGGGAGCAACTAAACCTGAAGAATCTAACCCAGGTACAATCCGTGGTGACTATGCAACAACTGTTTCTCACAACATCATTCACGGTTCTGATTCACTTGCTTCTGCTGAGCGTGAAATCGGCTTATTCTTCGGTGAAGATTTAGTTTAATTCGCTAACTTAAAAAGCAATCTCAATTTAATTTGAGATTGCTTTTTTTTGTGCTTCGAAATGGAGTGCAGGATAGCTTTGGTGAACTACTCGCCCCTTAGCGAAGCTTGAAGTGGGAGCTTCTTAGTTCCACGACGAAAGCAACCTTTCGTCTCCCTAAGCGTTACTTCGGGGTGTTTCAACCCTAGATGTCCAACGCTTGAACGCTCTTTTGGTACGGTTGATATTTTACGCAGGAACCGAATGGCTTAGTTTTCGCACTCTATTTTCTTCCTGCAACCTCATATATCAAGTTATCAAAGAACTATAAATTCGTTAAAGTCACATATAGAACCCAAGAACTAAAATGTCTACTAAAACAGTGGATAAAATTTTCTAGATACATATAGAATTGTTAAATACTTCTTAGTCATGTAAAATAAAAGATATAATATTCTGATAATTAAGGTTTTAACTTCTTTCGGCAATTATTTTCTGTAGCGAAAGCGAAGCGTCAGTTACGGAAGTCTCCCACCTCTATAGGTGATGAGATGAATGGGGGTTTAAGTTATTTTTCAGAGGGTGTCCAAACACCAGCTGAAATAGAGGAACTCAGTCTAAGAACGCCACGTCCTGTGGCAACGACTGAGTGACCAACTTCGTGTTGGCCTAAAGCCTCCGGCGGATGTCACGGAATCGGAAAGGAGTTCAATAAAGGATGTTAGCCTAAAATCATCGCATCCATGATGCGATAACGGCTAACTGACCTGCATCGGTAAAAACGCCACGTCCTGTGGCATTACCGAAATGACCGACATCGTGTCGGCCCTCGTACAGGCCCAAGCACAAAGCCGATTTCGGACGCAATTACGCCGAGGCATAATTGATTAGCTTAATAATCAAGAATATATTTCATAACATCTAAATACATTGGATGATAGGAAATGAGAGAGATAACAGTACAAAGGGGTTTTTTTATGAGAGAAGTAGTGATTGTATCAGCTGTGCGTACAGCGGTTGGCAGGAGTAAAGGGGCGTTAAGCAATGTTCGAGCAGATGACTTAGCGGCAGATATACTGCAAGAAGTAGTGCAACGGGCAGGTATCAACAAGGATCAAGTAGAGGATGTAATTTTTGGCTGTGTAACGCAAACTGCTGAACAGGGAGCAAATATAGCTCGTACTGCATTATTAATGGCAGGCTTTCCGGAAAGTGTCCCAGGTGTGACAATCGATCGTCAATGTGGCTCTAGTCAGCAGGCTGTACATTTCGCGGCACAGGCTATTTTAGCAGGCGATATGGACATTGTTGTTGCTGGTGGGGTTGAAAGCATGACGAGGGTGTCAATGGGGTCTAACATGAAGGGTGCCCATGCGGGTAAACGATTACAAGACAACTATACAATTATACATCAAGGGTTATCAGCTGAGAAAATAGCGGAAAAATGGAATTTATCAAAGGGACAGCTAAATAACTATGCTTACAATAGTCATAGACGAGCATTAGCTGCAATTGAGGCTGGCCATTTTAAAAAGGAAATACTACCTGTCCAAGTTACGCAAGAAGACGGCACAGTTACAACGTTTTCTGTTGATGAGGGACCTCGGGCAGAAACGACAGTTGATAAATTAAATGGGCTTAAAACCGTTTTCCAGGAAGATGGTGTGATTACAGCCGGTAATGCAAGTCAAATGAGTGATGGTGCCTCAGCGGTAGTTATAATGTCTTTAGAAAAGGCACAGGAGCTTGGCATCCAACCGCTTGCTAAAATTATTACGAGAGTAGTGGTTGGCTCAGATCCGACGTTAATGTTAACTGGTCCAATTGAGGCAACTAGACAAGCGCTAGAACGTTCAGGTCTTACGATAGAGGAAATAGATACGTATGAAGTGAATGAGGCTTTTGCGCCAGTACCACTTGTTTGGTTACATGAAATTGGAGCAGATCCAAATAAATTAAATCCAGATGGAGGAGCAATTGCTTTAGGGCATCCATTAGGAGCGACAGGTACAAAACTGTTAACAACGATGCTGTACAGAATGGAACGAGAAAATTTACGTTATGGCTTACTTGCAATTTGTGAAGGAATGGGAATGGCTAATGCCACTATTATAGAAAAAATGTAAAAGGGGTTGTGTTTTATGAATGAAGTAATAGCAGTTGTAACGGGGGGAGCATCTGGTTTAGGAGAGGCGACTGTTCGTAAAATCGTTGCAGAGGGTGGCAAAGCAGTAATTTTTGATCTTAATGACGAGCGAGGACATGCCCTAGTAGAGGAGTTAGGGAAGAATGTCCAATATGCACGTGTGGATGTCACAAAAGAAGCTGATGTAGCGGCAGGGCTTGAGCAAGCGGTGGCGAAATTTGGGTCCATTAATGTCACAGTGAATTGTGCAGGAATTGCTGATGCAAGTAAAGTACTTTCGAAGCGTGGTGTACATGCCCTTGGTTTTTTTGAAAAGGTAATTTCTGTAAATTTAATTGGCACTTTCAATGTTATTCGCCTTGCAGCTGAGAAGATGCAACATAATGAGCCAAACGAGGATGGTCAGCGTGGCGTTATTATTAATACTGCATCTGTGGCAGCATTTGATGGACAAATAGGACAAGCGGCATATAGCGCGTCAAAAGGAGGGGTCGCAGCGATGACCTTGCCGATTGCTAGAGAGCTTGCTGAAATTGGTGTACGTGTTATGACTATTGCTCCAGGATTAGTAGAAACACCAATGTTTGCATCGTTACCAGAACAAGCAAGAGTAGCGCTTGCCCAAATGACTCCGTTCCCTAAACGACTTGGGAAACCATCAGAATATGCGCTATTGGTCGAAAGTATTATCCAAAATGGTTTATTAAATGGTGAAGTAATCCGCTTGGACGGCGCTATTCGTATGCAGCCGAAATAGGGGTAACATGAATGTGCTCGACTCTAGCTAAATAAGCTAGACTGTTCATAGAGCATAGAGAATGAGCAAAAGCTCCTGTGATTATGCATTTGTGAAGCTCTGAAGTGAAAAGGTACTTGTCTACGGTTAGCGAGGGAAAAAATTAACTTGTTTTATATGGTTCATCACCGAAAGTTGTGGTTGACTTTCGTTAAAACGTCTACTTAGTAAATAAGTTGATTGGAGTGGAGGCTGGGCGACTCCTTGGGGATTAGCAATAGAGGAACGAAGGCTAAAACCATCACGTCTTGTGATAACGCCTTCGTGACCAACATCGTGTTGGCCCGAGACCCTGGAGCGAGCAGAGCGAGTGAAGCGGCTCATCGGACGCCCCCAGGAAGCTTTGCTCTGTGCGAAAGCGTAGTGCTAACGTAGCGGCAGCAACAAAGCGCCCAGCCGGAACGGAAATCAACCACACGTTTTGGTGGTGATCCTTTTATATGTAATTATTGGTAGTAACAGTAAGCCTTGGACGATTCAAAAATTTATGAACAAAGGGGAGCGTTTTTATGCATATGATGGATACACCTTTATTATTAACAAGCTTTTTGGATCGAGCAGAACGATTTTTTCATGCGAAAAAAATATATTCGCGGACAAGTACTACAACAATTCACGAGTTTACTTATAAAGAATATGTAAAACGAACTCGTAAGCTAGCAGATGCCCTTACAAAGCTGGGAATGGAGCGAGGTATGAAGGTAGGTACCTTCGCTTGGAATCACCACCGCCATTTAGAAGCATATTTTGCAGTACCATGCGCGGGAGCTGTCTTGCATATGATTAATATTCGATTAGCACCTGAACATATTGCTTATGTTATTAATCATGCAGAAGATGAAATACTACTAATTGATGATAACTTAGTACCGCTGATTGCACCGATTGTCTCACAGCTTAAATCGGTAAAGCATTTTATCGTAATGGGAGATGCTGTCGAGCTAGAAAACATCCCATTACCGAATGCTCTTTCTTATGAGGCATTACTCGAAGAAGCGAATGATAATTTTAGATTCCCAGATGATTTAGATGAAAATACACCTGCTGGCATGTGCTATACAAGTGCCACTACAGGAATGCCAAAGGGTGTAGTGTATACGCATCGTAGTATTGTCCTCCATACTATGGCAGCAGGACTCTCCGATAGTATTGCAATAGGCGAGGCGGATGTTTTACTACCTGTCGTACCAATGTTTCATGCGAATGCTTGGGGATTTCCTTTTGCTGGTGTATTATTTGGTGCTACACAGGTGCTTCCTGGACCGATGTTTACACCGCAGATATTACTTGATTTAATTGAAACATATAAAGTCACGTTGACTGCAGGAGTACCTACAATTTGGCTTGGGGTATTACAGGAGCAACGGAAAAATCCACGTGATTTGTCTTCGATACGGTTGATTGTTTGTGGAGGCTCAGCATCGCCGCTTGGTCTAACTCGTGGCTTTGAGGAGGAGCTTAAAATTCCTTACATGACGGGCTACGGTATGACCGAGACATCGCCACTTGTTAGCATATCGACGTATCTAACACATATGCAAGATTATACGATGGATGAAAAAATGGATGTTCGTATTACGCAAGGAATAACAGTACCACTCATTGAAACACGCGTAGTCAATGAAAATGGTGAAGTACCTTGGGATGGCAAAACAATGGGCGAATTGACAATTAGGGGCCCGTGGATTGCAGCCGAGTATTATAAAGATGAACGAACTAAGGAAGCCTTTAAAGATGGTTGGCTTTACACTGGTGATATTGCTGTTGTGACCGTAGATGGTTATATTAAAATCACAGATCGTACAAAAGATTTAATTAAAAGTGGCGGAGAATGGATTTCTTCAGTAGAGCTTGAAAATGCTTTGATGTCACATCCTAAAGTGTTTGAGGCTGCTGTTATAGCAATCCCTCACGAAAAATGGATTGAACGACCTCTAGCATGTGTTGTACCAAAACCTGAATTTAAGGATTCCATTACGAAATCAGAGCTACTAGAAGATTTACGATCGCAATTCCATAAAACATGGATTCCAGATGATGTAGTATTTTTAAATGAAATACCGAAAACTTCTGTAGGAAAATTCATGAAGGTGAAATTGCGAGAAGATTTAAGGGATTTTCGAGTAGAGGTTTAGGAGACTATAAAAAATGAAGGTGGTTTAACCACCTTCATTTTTTATGTGAAAGACTGGATCAATACCAAAACGTGAGGTTGATTTCCGTTCCGATTGGACGAAGTACTTGTGCTAAAAGGATGTTTTGTCAAGAAGGAGTGATCACAGGACGTGTTGCAACGTATTAAATGGCTAAGTTGTAACAAATATTAAAAAGAATAAATTAATGAAAGAATGAAAAGAAAAATGAAACTATTTTTCCATTTTACCGTATAATCATTATTAATGAGAGGATGTGGGTGTAATGTCAGTTGCGATAGCTGGGATTATTGCAGGAGTAGTTATTTGTTTAGCAGGTATTTTTACAGATACACATACAAAAAAACAAAAAATTAAATTGAAGGCTATTGAGAAGGAAGTGGAGCTAGAGAAGCTCAGATTAGAAACGTATACGATGGAAACAGAAAAATTACGTCTAGAATTAGAGCAATCCAAAGTGTTATTGTTAGAGGAAAAACAAAACTCAACCAAGTAACTTGGATTACATGTGAAAGACTATTTCAGAAATGGCACTTTTCCGCTATAATGGAAATACGTCGCTAGAGGGGAAGAAGACCGCATGTCTGATTATGAACAGTTTATAGAAGGTATAAAGCGCAAAACAGGAATAGATTTAGCGCTATATAAAGAAGCACAAATGAAAAGACGATTAACATCTCTGTATGAGAAAAAGGGACATCGTAATTTTGTGGACTTTCTAAAGGCACTTGAGCAAGATCGTGATTTAATGAATGAGTTTTTAGATCGTATGACAATCAATGTATCCGAATTTTATCGCAATGGGAAGCGCTGGGAAGTGTTGCAGAAAAAAATATTTCCGAGATTACTGCAATCTAATAAGCGTTTAAAAATTTGGAGTGCTGCTTGTTCAACAGGTGAAGAGCCCTATTCTTTAGTCATGGTATTATCTCAATTAGTGCCATTATCTCAAATTCAAATCATTGCTACTGATTTAGATGAGAATGTCATTCAAAAGGCGAAATTAGGTGTGTACCCAGAGCGCTCATTAGCAGAAGTGCCAAGTGATATTAAAGCCAAGTATTTTGAGCAAGAAGGTTCCTTTTATAGGGTTAAGGATGAGATTAAACGTTGTGTGACTTTTAAGAAGCATAATTTACTTAATGATCGTTACGATTCTAATTATGATTTAATTGTTTGCCGCAATGTGATGATTTATTTTACTGAAGAAGCGAAAGATCAGATTTATACTAATTTTAGTAAAGCATTACGCAAGGACGGGGTTTTATTTGTCGGCTCAACAGAGCAAATCTTTAACCCATCTCGTTATGAATTTGAAGTCGAGGATACATTCTTCTATAGACGAAACTAATTAATAATATGAGAAAAGCATTCGTACAAAGACAATATGAATGTCATGTACATATTTTCAAGGCTTTAGACATAATGAATCGTACGCTTTTCGCTTGTTATAAGCAAAAAGCGTATTTTTTATTAGCTATCTCGCATCAAGTTTATTTAGGCTCCAACCTAAAAAATTTAGCGGAAGCTTAGGTAGGGGATTAACTGATTGGTAAATACTAATAATAAATGGAGATGAAGAACCTATCTTTTTCTAAATGAATCGTTCAGAATATTCGAATTTAAAGAAGTGCTCTAAATTGACATTAAAAGTTCTTGAAAATAAAAGTTGTTGGAACAATTCGGAATTTACGAACAATTAAGACGAGTCTTGAAAGACATTTGCAAAAGGACTGTTTTTTTAGAGAATATATGTTATAGTGAAAAATACATACTTTAGCGAGTTGAAGGGAGAAAGCGTTTATGCGTTACTTAACAGCGGGAGAGTCACATGGACCCCAATTAACAACAATTATTGAGGGCCTACCATCGCTCTTACCAATTACAGCAGAAAAAATTAACCACGATTTAAAACGTCGTCAAGGAGGACATGGACGCGGCCGCCGTATGCAAATCGAAACGGATACAGTGGAAATAGTCGCTGGTGTTCGGCACGGACAAACACTTGGTTCTCCCGTAGCACTTGTAGTCACAAATGATGACTGGAAGCACTGGACAAAAATTATGGGAGCAGAACCGTTAGCAGAAGATATGAATCCTGAAGATATCAAACGTCAAATTTCACGTCCTCGTCCAGGGCATGCAGATTTAGTAGGTGGCATGAAATACGGACACCGTGATTTACGTAATGTGCTAGAGCGTTCCTCTGCGCGGGAGACAACTGTTCGTGTAGCAGTAGGTTCTGTTGCAAAAGCGCTATTAAATGAATTAGGCATTTCCATTGTGGCACATGTAACAGAAATCGTTGGTATTAAGGCAGACACTTCCTTAGTGGAAGGGAAATCTGTAGATGAAATTCGTGCAATTGTTGAAGCGGATCCTTGCTATTGCGTTGACCCAGAGGCTTCTGCAAAAATGGTGGAGGCAATTGATGAAGCGAAAAAAGCGGGTGACTCAATTGGTGGTGTTGTTGAAGTCATCGTTGAAGGGATGCCAGCTGGTGTCGGTTCATACGTTCATTATGACCGTAAGTTAGATTCGAAATTAGCAGCTGCCATGTTATCTATCAATGCATTTAAAGGTGTTGAATTTGGAATTGGCTTTGAAATGGCGCGCCGTAAAGGCTCTGAAGTACATGATGAAATCATTTGGTCAGAGGAAGAAGGCTATACACGTGCAACAAATCGACTTGGTGGTTTAGAAGGTGGAATGTCTACTGGAATGCCTATTGTTGTACGAGGTGTAATGAAACCAATTCCTACACTATATAAACCGTTGCAAAGTGTTGATATTGAAACGAAAGAGCCATTTAAAGCTAGTGTAGAGCGCTCGGATAGCTGTGCAGTACCTGCAGCGTCAGTTGTTGCTGAGCACGTTATTGCCTGGGAAATAGCTAATGCAATCTTGGAACAATTCCATAGCGATCAATTACCTCAACTAAAAGCTCAAATCGACGAACACCGTCGTTATACAAAGGGGTTCTAATATATGCGAGTACCAGTAGCGACGAAATCACATCAATATGAGGTTGTCCTTGGTCATAATTTTTTAGCAGAAGCAGTAAAAGCATTTGATAATAAGCTTCAAAAAGCTGATAAGCTCATCGTTTTTACGGATGCTAATGTGTGGGCGGCGCAAGGAGATTATTTCAAGGCCAATTTCCCTTATCATTTTGAGGTTTTCATCTTACCAGGTGGTGAGGCATGTAAAACTTTCGAACAATACAATGCAGCGCAAACATTTTTACTTGAACAAAAATGCTCACGTAAATCATTTGTTTTTGCATTTGGTGGTGGGGCTGTCGGTGATTTAACAGGCTTTGTTGCTGCCACTTATATGCGTGGGGTGCCGTTTATTCAAATCCCAACGACTATTTTAGCACATGACTCTGCGGTAGGCGGTAAAACAGCTATTAACCATCCACTAGGTAAGAATATGATTGGTGCGTTTTATCAACCTGAAGGAGTTATTTACGATACTTTATTTATCGAAAGCTTACCTGAGCGCGAGGTACGTTCAGGAACGGCAGAAGTGATCAAGCATGCGATGATTTCTAATGCAGCGTGGTTAAAGGAATTAATGGCTGCAGAGACAGTTATTCATTTCAACACAGAAGAATTAGCAAAGCAGCTTAGAAAAGGAATTGAAGTGAAAGCGCAAATAGTAGCAGAGGACGAAACCGAGCAATCCGTGCGAAAATATTTAAACTTAGGTCATACTTATGGGCATGCCATTGAAGCGGCCGCTGGTTATGGAAAAGTAGCGCACGGAGAGGCTGTCATGATTGGTCTCGTATATTGTTTATTATTAAGTGAACGATACGGTGAATTAGACCGTAACTTCACTACAGCATTTTTGCAGTTTGCGGTGAAGAATGGCTATCCATTTGAAGCTGTGAAAGAGTACTCCTTTGAACAGTTAACAGAGTATTTAATGAAAGATAAAAAAGCGGAGTATGGTATTTTACAATTTGTATTGTTGGATAAAATTGGTAAACCATTCATGCAACCAATTGATTTAGCGGAGTGCAGAGAAGTAGATGCCGAATTCCGACAGCTATTAGCGGAGGTGCTTGTATGATTCGTGGACTTAGAGGAGCAATTACAATTGAATCTGACAAGCCAGAGCTTGTATGGGATGAGACAGCAAGATTAGTGCGTGAAGTAGTAGTAGCCAATAATGTGGAAGTAGATGATATTGCTTCTATACTAATATCCACAACACCTGATATTACGTCAGCATTTCCGGCACGCGCTGTACGGTTAATGGACGGGTGGCAATATGTACCTGTCATGTGTACGCATGAAATGGACGTGCCGAACGCATTACCACTTTGTATTCGTGTATTAATACATGCGAATGTGGAAGTGGCACAGAAGGATGTAAAACACTTGTATCTCAATGATGCGGTGAAATTAAGACCAGATTTAGCCCAAGCTAAATAAATAGAGGAGATGTTTGAGATGAAATGGAAACAACAATTGGCCGGTATGCAAGCATATAAGCCTGGTAAACCAATTGAAGAAGTACAACGTGAATATGGCTTAAAAGAAGTCGTAAAATTAGCATCTAATGAAAACCCATTTGGATGCTCACCTAAGATAACTGCTTATTTACAAAATAATTCAGTAAATCATGCTATCTATCCAGACGGCTATGCGCAGAATTTACGTACAGCTGTTGCAAATCATCTAGGTGTCAAAGAAACACAGCTTCTTTTTGGTAACGGCTCGGACGATATCATTGCAATTATTACTCGTGCATTGTTGTATCCAGGTGTAAACACAGTGATGGCAGACCCATCCTTCTCCCAATACTGGCACAATGCTGAAATAGAAGGCGCAGAGGTACGCAAAATTCCTTGTATCGAAGGTGCACATGATCTAGATGCAATGGCAGCAGCAATTGATGATAATACATCGATCATTTGGGTTTGTAGTCCAAATAATCCAACAGGTGTGGTGATACCTGATGTTGAATTGCGTGCATTTTTAGCTAAGGTTCCAAGTGATGTGCTAGTAGTATTAGATGAAGCATATATCGAATACGTAACGCATCCTGGTCACAAAAATACTCTACCTTTAATAGACGAGTTTCCAAATGTACTATTAATGCGTACATTCTCAAAAGCATATGGTCTTGCTTCTTTCCGAGTTGGTTATGCAATTGGGCAACCAGAAGTAATTGCAAAGCTTGATCCAGTAAGAGCGCCATTTAATAATACAATTTTAGGTCAAGCAGTGGCGGCAATCGCTTTAAGCGATCAAGAATATGTAAATGCTTGCCGTGAAGCAAATGAAAAAGGTAAAAAACAATATATTGAATTCTGTGAGAAACATAATTTGAAATACTTCCCTTCTGATACGAACTTTATTTTCTTTAATACGAATGCTGATAGTGATGTTGTTTTCAATGAGCTAATGAAACGAGGCTTTATAGTCCGCAGTGGAAATGCGTTAGGATTACCTGGATTTCTCCGCGTGACAATCGGAACAGCAGCTCAAAACGAAGCGTTGTTAGGTCACCTTGAAAACGTCCTAAAAGAGCAAGGGGTTTTGGCATGACACGCAACGTGCTCGTTATTGGGCTAGGCCTAATTGGAGGCTCGATCGCCTTGGCATTGCAAAAGGCACCAGAAACAAAAATTATTGGTTATGATATGGATGCGAAAACTCGTGAACATGCGAAAACGTTAAATATAGTTCATGATATTGTGACAGATCCAATAGAAGTTGCGGCCGACGTAGATGTTATCATTTTTGGAACTCCCGTCAACGCAACGCTTGAATGGATGGAACAATTAAAAACATGGCCGTTAAAAAATAAAGTAATCGTAACAGATACAGGTAGTACAAAAAAGAAGATTATGCAAAAGGCTGGGGAACTACGTGAGCTAGGTATTACCTTTATTGGCGGACATCCAATGGCAGGCTCACATAAAAGCGGTGTTTTAGCTGCCAAGGCTCACCTTTTTGAAAATGCGTATTATATGCTAACACCGCTCGCCGGTGAAGAAATTGTCAATATGGCACAGCTTGAAAGTCTATTAAAATTTACTCATGCAAAGGTTGTTAGTGTATCTGCTCGTGAGCATGATCATATGACAGCTGTAGTTAGTCATTTTCCACATGTCGTTGCTGCTTCTCTTGTGCATCAATTGGGCGGAGAAAATGGTGAATATCCAATGACACGTTCACTTGCTGCAGGTGGCTTCCGTGATGTAACGCGTATTGCCTCGTCCAATCCGGTTTTATGGCGAGATATTACATTACAAAATCGAGATGAGCTTATTGCACAATTAGAAGGCTGGGAAAAGGAAATGAGTCGTGTTAAGGAGCTGCTTTTCAATGGTAGCTCGGATGACATAGAAACATACTTTGCGGTTGCTAAAGAGCTAAGAGATGAATTACCGATTAGTGCAGGAGCAATGTTCACATCATTTGACTTGTATGTTGATGTTCCTGACTATCCGGGGGTTATTTCTGAGGTGACAGGCTTACTTGCAGACGAAGCGATTAGTATTACAAATTTACGTATCGTAGAGTCACGAGAAGACGTTTTCGGGATACTTGTTATTAGCTTACAAAGTGAAAGTGACCGTGAACGTGCAGCAGCGTGTATACAAAAGCGTGCTAATTATGAAACATATATTTCATAGGAATGAATGCCTGTTTAAAAGAAAGCGTCGGAATTACGGCGCTTTCATCTTCATATTGGAGGGAAGAAAACGATGAGTGAAAAAGTATTACAATATGATAAACCTTCCTTACAAGGGACTTTAACGATTCCAGGTGATAAATCTATCTCTCACCGTTCCGTTATGTTTGGAGCTATTGCAACGGGTAAAACAACAGTTGACGGCTTTTTATTAGGTGAGGATTGTTTAAGTACAATTGATTGCTTCCGAAAGCTCGGTGTTAAAATTGACGTAGAAGGAACAAATGTATCCATTGACAGCCCAGGTATAGAGGGGTGGCAAGAGCCAACGGAGGTACTATACACAGGAAATTCTGGTACTACGACACGCTTAATGCTAGGGATTCTAGCTGGGTCTACTGTACATTCAGTAATAACAGGGGATGCGTCCATTGGAAAGCGACCGATGCGCCGCGTTATTGATCCGTTACGTCAAATGGGTGCACAAATTACTGGAAGGGCAGATGGGCAATATACGCCATTAGCCATTCAAGGAACGACAGTACAAGCTATTGATTACCACATGCCTGTTGCAAGTGCACAGGTAAAGTCAGCTATTTTACTTGCGGGTTTACGCGCTGAAGGGACTACAATTGTACGAGAAACTGAAATATCTCGAGATCATACCGAGAGAATGCTACGTCAATTTGGTGCGCAGGTTGATGAGGTAGAGGGTGTTATTTCATTAAAAGGAGGGCAAACTCTCACAGGGACGCATGTTTCTGTGCCAGGTGATATTTCATCTGCTGCCTTTTTCTTAGTAGCGGGAGCTATCTGTGAAGATAGTAAAATAACGTTAGAAAATGTAGGGATTAATCCTACACGAGATGGTATCATCGAAGTGCTTCATAATATGGGCGCATCAATAACAGTTATGCCGAATGAAGATAGCCAATCAGAGCCGACAGCAATAATTACAATCGAAACATCAACATTAGAAGGAACTACAATTGAGGGAGATATTATTCCTCGTCTAATCGATGAAATCCCGATCCTTGCTTTATTAGCAACGCAGGCAAACGGCAAAACTATTATTAAGGATGCCGAGGAGTTAAAAGTGAAGGAAACAGACCGGATAACGGCTGTAGTGGATGAATTGAAAAAACTAGGTGCTAATATTGAAGCGACTGAGGATGGAATGATTATTGAAGGGCCAACTCCATTACGTGGTGCTAGACTTCAAACCTATGGTGATCATCGTATAGGAATGATGGGCGCTGTTGCAGCACTTATAACAGATGGAGCTGTAATTTTAGATGACGCAGAATGTATTGCGGTATCTTACCCATCGTTTTTCGAGCATATAGAGGAAGTAAAGTAATGTCATATCTTCATTCAGTAGAAGAATATCACCTCTAGAGGTGGTATGATGAATGCTGTTGGGGTTCCTTTTAAGTGGATATTCCAAGCACCTACTGAAATAGAGGAACTCAGTCTAAGAACGCCACGTCCTGTGGCAATTTATCTGTGCGAAAGCGAAGCGGCAGCAACATGGTTTTATCTGTGCGAAAGCGAAGCGGCAGCAACATGGTTTTATCTGTGCGAAAGCGAAGCGGCAGCAACAACACACGACTGAGTGACCAACATCGTGTTGGCCTAAAGCCTCCGGCGGATGTCACGGATTTTCAAATGAATGAATTGTGCGGGCACAATTCAAAATCCGGACGCAATTTCGCCAAGGCGAAATTGATATTTGACTCTCCAAGTCTTTTGGGGAGTTTTTTCTTGTTTCGAGAGAAAATGTTTTGTAGCATAAAGATATTAATGAAAGAATAGGTGAATGACTGTGAACAATGCGATGACTGAAATGATGCAAGCACTTGAACAAGGGGACTTAGCATTAATTGAACAGCTACTTGAATCATTTTTAACGAAGGAGTTACCTGAGGACATTTATGCGCTAGCTGAAGTTTTTATGCAGTATGGATATATGAAGGAAGCTGACCGTGTACTGGAGCATTTACAATTTTTATTCCCAGAAGAAGCACAGTTGAAAATTGATCGTGCAAACGTCTTAATGGAACTTGGCGATGAAGATGAAGCGTTAGATTTTTTATTAGAAGTAGAGGAGTCAGCTCCAGAATATCCTCAAGCATTATTAGTATTAGCGGATTATTATCAAATGCAAGGATTATTTGAAGTAGCAGAAATGCGCATCAATGAGGCACTAACTATATTACCAGAGGAGCCATTATTACAATTTGCTAAAGCGGAGCTTTTATTTGAAACTGGTCGTTTTTTAGAGGCTTCGAGACTATATGAAGAATTGTATCAACAACAAGTTGAATTTGCTGGGGTAAGTCTTACTGAACGACTTGCTGAGGTGTATCGTGCAGGAGCTGCCTATGAAACGGCCTTAGATTACTATTTAAAAGCTTTGGAAGATGAAGTAAAGCCAGATGTTTTATTTGGTGCAGCGTATTCAGCCTTTCAATCACAAAAATATGAAATGGCCATTAAACAATTAGAGGAATTAAAAGAATTGGACCCAGATTATTTCTCTGCCTATTTATTGCTTGCTGAAAGCTATGCAATGACGGAGGACAATAAAAAAGCATACGCTGCCATTTTAGAAGGATTAAAGCGTGATGAATACGATAAGTCCTTATTCTTATTCGCTGGTAAAATGGCTTTGAAAACTGGTTTGCCAGCTGAGGGCGAGCAGCATCTACGTGAAGCCATTGCTTTAGATCCTGAATACATGGAGGCAGTATTAGCATTAATCTCTGTGTTGGACCAGCAAGAGCGTCATGAGGATGTAATAGAATTATTTGAAACGTTGCAAAAAAATGATTTTGAATGGAGCACCTTATACCCATTTGCTGCAGTTGCATATGAAAATTTAGAATTGTACGACCGTGCATACGAATTTTACCGTTTGGCATATAATGATTTTAAGGAAGACGCAGCATTTTTAGAAAAATATGTTTATTTCTTATTAGAGGAAGGAAAGCGTTCAGAAGCTAAAGAAGTACTCGGTCAATTAATAACTATTCAACCGGGTGAACTGGAGTGGCAAGAGAAGTTAGAAACCTTAGAATTTGAGTAAAGGAGGGAGTGGGTATGACTGCTTCTGTATCAGTTGTCGATAAAAAAGCATTTGTTAGATGGTTTTTAAAAAATTATCAATTGAAACGTCGTGAGTGTGTATGGATTTTGAATTACTTATTAAGTAACGATGAGTTATTAAAACGAATTCGATTTGTTGAAGAAGCTCACTATTGCCCTAGAGCAATGGTAATGTCAACAGTTGACTCAACAGGTGTGCCGTTTCGTTTTTACAAAGGCAATGTAATGACAGCGGACGCTGAGAAATCCTTCCATGATTTACGTTTACATGAGAATGAAGATATGTATATACAATTGAATTTTCCGAACATACCACCAAGTGCACAATACTTAGCAGTTCTTGAAGAAAACCCTTATATGCCAGAAGCACTGATTGTTAGTGAAAAAGATCGTTTGCTGGCAGAAGAGCTGCTATCCAACAGCTTACTCGTATTCCAAGAAGAAAAATTACTCGCGCAAATTGATGAAGCCCTCGATCAGGGAGATGAAGAGCGCTTTTATGAATTGTCTAATTTGTTACAAGCTTTAAAGGAAACGGCTAATTTACGTTAGTTATAAGTAAAAATTGAATGTCCTTTATCTACCTCAATATGATAACATAACAAGTGAATGATTGTTTTCACTTTTTATTGGCTATCCTATTGAAGAGTGGAGAAGGGCATTTTTTTTATCTACATTCAGTGGTACCAAACACCTACTGAACAAAGATAACAATTACGCCAAAGAGAAATTGATTTATGCAATATGAGGAGGTTTGTGAGATGTATTTTAATGCAAGCGATGTGACATCGTTTATGGCACAGAAGGAATTTATCGATACAGCAATTGTTCCACTCGTAACCGTCGATTTAACTCCTGAAAAAATGAAACAGAGTGGTACAGAAGCGGATTTTTTGTTATCGCTTACATCTTTTATCGAACAACAGTTTAAAGGTCGTCTATTACTGATGCCACCATTTTCGTATAGTGCAACCTTAAAAAGCGAAGATATGCCGAGGCAATTAGAGGCACAATTACATAATGCTGGTTTTAAGCATGTGTTCTTCATTACTTGTGACCATTTTTGGACAAATATTGGAGATGAAGTAAATGTTATTTGGCTACCAGCGATTCCGTTAGAAAGTATGGATAAAGGCGTGAAAAACTCCATTCTCGAAGATCAATTGCGACAAGTAATTCCGATATTTTCGACCAAATGGACACAGATTTAACAATTTGTTTCAATAATTGTTCACATTCTCCAGCTTTCCACAGAATGCTATATTGACCAAGCTATGGACTTGATATATCATAGATATGTCCTAGTATTACTATTTGTAAAAGTATGTCCGTTGGACTGACCTTTAAGTTAGAGGGGGGAAAAAAATGAGTAATAATCGAGTTTCGCGTCGTCAATTCCTAAGCTATACACTAACTGGTGTAGGTGGCTTTATGGCGGCAGGTATGCTGATGCCAATGCTTCGTTTTGCAATAGACCCAGTACTACAAAAACATGGTGGTGGGGACTTTATAAAAACAGAGCATAAAATCGCAGATATTACTGACAAACCTATTAAAGTTGACTTAAAATTTGAACAAGTTGATGCATGGTACAAATCAGAAGTAACAAACGTAGCATGGGTTTTCAAACAAGGCGATCAAATCGTTGCATTATCTCCTGTTTGTAAGCATTTAGGATGTATGGTGAACTGGGGAGAAAATTCAGAATACCCAGATCAATTCTTCTGTCCTTGTCATGGTGGCCGTTACGAGAAAAATGGTAAAAACATACCAGGAACACCACCAACAGGTCCGTTGGATGAATATGAAGTTAAAGAAGAAGCTGGTTACTTATTGCTTGGTCCAACTAAAGCAAATACTCTAGTTTAGTAAGGGGGTACAAAACAGTGCTAAATAAAATTTATGATTGGGTCGATGAACGCTTAGATATTACACCTATTTGGCGTGATATTGCCGACCACGAAGTGCCAGAGCACGTGAACCCTGCACATCATTTTTCAGCATTCGTTTACTGTTTTGGTGGATTAACTTTCTTCATCACAGTAATTCAAATACTATCAGGTATGTTCTTAACAATGTACTATGTACCAGACGTAGTGAATGCTTGGAAATCAGTTTATTATTTACAAAACGAAGTAGCATTCGGTGAAATCGTACGCGGTATGCACCACTGGGGAGCTTCATTAGTAATCGTAATGATGTTCTTACATACACTTCGTGTATTCTTTACAGGTTCTTATAAGAAACCTCGTGAATTAAACTGGATGGTTGGTGTAGGTATTTTTGGTGTAATGATGGGTCTTGGCTTTACAGGATACTTATTACCATGGGATATGAAAGCATTATTCGCTACAAAAGTAGGTATCGAAATTGCTGCATCTGTACCGTTTATCGGTGAATGGATTAAAATCTTATTAGCGGGTGACTCAACTATTCTTGGTGCTCAAACGTTAACACGATTCTTTGCGATTCATGTATTCTTCTTACCTGCAGTATTGTTTGGGTTACTTGCAGCACACTTTATCATGATTCGTCGTCAAGGAATTTCAGGGCCGTTGTAATAGTTCTTGACGGTTCGATGATTTTTTAAAGGAGGGGACATAATGCATCGCGGAAAAGGAATGAAATTTGTTGGTGATTCTCGTATTAAAGCAAATCACAGAATGCCGAACGTTCCAAAGGATTATTCCGAATATCCAGGTAAGACGGAAGCTTTCTGGCCAAACTTCTTACTTAAAGAATGGATGGTTGGTGCTGTATTTTTAATTGCTTATTTAATATTAACAGTTGCACATCCATCACCACTTGAAGGACCAGCTGATCCAACAAGAGCATACGTGCCATTACCGGACTGGTACTTCTTATTCATGTATCAATTATTAAAATATTCATATGCTTCAGGCCCATATAATGTTATTGGAGCAATTGTAATTCCAGGTCTTGCATTTGGAGCGCTATTATTAATGCCATTTTTAGATAAAAGTCCAGAACGTCGTCCATCTAAACGTCCGTTACCAACAGCGTTTATGTTATTGACATTGGCAGCTATGTTTTACTTAACATGGGAAGCAGTTGCTAACCATGACTGGGAAGCTCAAAAAGCAATGGGTGCAATTGAAACAGAAGTTAAAGTTAATATTGATGAATCACTACCAGGTTATGCAATTTGGAATGGTGACGCAGGTGAACAAGCTAAAACTTGTATCGGCTGTCACGCGGCTGACTTAAAAGGTGGCCCAGCTGCTCCAAAATTACTTGGTAATGAGTTAACAGCTGAACAAGTGGAAGATATTATCCATAATGGTCGTGGCAACATGCCACCTGGTCAATTCCATGGTACAGATGAAGAAGCTAAGCAATTAGCAGAATTTATTGCGAGCTTAAAAGCTGTAGAATAAGTATAGTTTAAAAGAGTCAGGAAACTGGCTCTTTTTTTCTTCTTGCTTAATAAAGTGACTGTTACACCTTCAAAAAAGTTCCCGTAAAATATTTTACTTCTATAATATTTATTAGGATATACAAGCATCGAGTGTGATAGCGCCTTTGTGACCAACATCCTTTTGGGCCTAGTGGCATATCGGACGCCCCAGGAAATCGCCCAGTTTGAACGGAAATCAACCCTACATTGTGGATATGGGCAATAAAATACTGCCAATATTCATTATCGATAATCTTTGGCAAATTAAAGACTAATTTATACATAATAACAGTTAAAAAAGGCATCTTAGTAAAGACAGAAGATAAAGGAGTTTTAATTATGCAAATTACACGTGCAAACATCTGGTATCTCCTTACGCATAAGTCATTTTTAATACTATTACTTATTATCAATCTAGTAGGAACTATTTACGGTTATTATTGGTATGGATGGCAGCTAGCCATCACGAAGCCAATTTTTTATATTTTTGTGCCGGATAGCCCGACAGCCAGCTTATTCTTTTGCTTTGTATTGTTAGCCTGGATAATGGGGAAAAAATGGCCGCTAATGGAAGTGCTAGCACTTGTTACAATGGTGAAGTATGGAATATGGGCTGATGTTATGAATATTTGGACGTTGATTGAAACTGGATCTATTGGTTGGCAAGGCTGGATGCTTGTGGGTTCGCATTTTGCAATGGCTGCCCAAGCAATTCTGTATCTTGGTAAATATGTTTTTTCATATTGGCATATTGCCGTGGCAGCGGTATGGACATTGCATAATGATGTGATTGATTATGTATTTGGCCAAATGCCGATGTATCGTGATTTAGCAGATTATACAAGCTATATTGGCTACTTTACTTTTTGGTTATCGATTTCATGCATTTTTCTAGCCATCTTCTCAATTAGGTGGCGCAAATATTTGCCGAATTAGGTAAATGATTATAGAATTATAGTATCGAGGTAGAAAGGGGTTAGAAAATTGTCAACAAGTATGTATATTGTTTATTTTGCAATAATAATGCTACTGCCGCTTTACGCACAGATGAAAGTAAAGGGTACGTATAATAAGTTTGCAAAAGAACGTACAATGAAGGGACAAACAGGTGCAGAGGTAGCGCGTGCGATTTTAGATGCGAACGGCTTATACGATGTACGAGTTGTTCCAACACAAGGTGTGTTGTCCGATCACTATAATCCGGCAACAAAAACCGTTGCTTTATCGGAAAGTAATTTCTACGAAGCGAGTATTGCAGGTGCAGCAGTTGCTGCCCACGAGGTTGGACATGCTATCCAGCATAAAGAAGCTTATTCTATGCTGACATTACGCAGTAAGCTAGTTCCAGTTGCAAATATTTCATCAAATATGTCTTGGATATTTGTAATGATTGGTATTTTTGCAAGTAGTTCGAATATGTTACTTTTAGGTATCGTATTATTGGCAGCAGGTGTGGCTTTCCAATTAGTAACGTTACCAGTAGAGTTTGATGCATCAAAGCGTGCTTTAGTGCAAATGAATTCCCTGGGGATTATTACAAATGAAGAAGAACGCCCAGCACGAAAAGTGTTAAGTGCTGCAGCATTAACATATGTTGCCGCAGCAGCGGTAGCAGTATTAGAATTATTACGTTTAGTATTAATTTTTACAAATATGCGAAATGACGATTAATTAAAAAACTTGTTGTAGTGGTATTTCACTATAGCAAGTTTTTTAATCCGTTGAACTTCTTTCAGCAAGTCTTTGGTGCGAATGCGAAGCGGCAGCCACAAATGTCTTTTGTACCGAAAGCATAGCGACAGCAGAAATTATGCCGAGGCATAATTGATCTATGTTTACAATTTATTATATAGAAAAGCCTACTCTCACGAAAAAAATAAAATGTTTTTTCGTGAGAGTAGGCAGGTCGTAAATGTTAATGGAGCGGTTGTTTTTGATCGTCTAGCGTGAAGCCTTCTCCTGCAACATCTCGTACTTCTATAATAGATACGAAGGCGTGTGGATCAACCTCATGAACAATTGATTTTAAACGTACAACCTCATTGCTTCCAATGACACAATAAATAACTTCTTTTTGTTGCTTAGTAAAATGACCATGACCTTCAAGTATAGTAATACCGCGTTCCATTCGTAATGCGATCATCTCAGCAATGGTGCTAGATTTTTCAGATATAATAAGTGCTCCACGTGCTGCATATGCACCTTCTTGAACAAAATCAATGACGCGCGCGCCAACAAATACCGCAACGAGGGTATACATCATAGAGCGAGCATCTAAAAATGTTAGCCATGATAAGATAATGACAATTGCATCAAAGATGAACATCGTTTTCCCCATACTCCAGCCAAAATATTTATGCCCAAGGCGAGCCAAAATATCTACACCGCCAGTTGTACCACCGAAGCGGAAGACGATACCGAGCCCTAGTCCTACAAAAACTCCAGCAAAAAGAGCAACAAGTAAGAGATCGTCCTCTAAATGAATAGTAAATTGATACTTTTGGAAAACTTTAAGGAAAACTGAAACAGATAAAGTTCCGACAAGCGTATAAATAAATGATTTTTTCCCAAGTAAACGATAACCAATAATAAACATAGGAATGTTTAAGAGTAAATTCATTAAAGCAGGGTCCCAGCCAAGAGTAAAATAAAGTATGAGTGTAATCCCACTTAGGCCACCTTCACCGAGTTGATTTTGCATGTTGAAGTGGACGAAGCCGAAGCTAAAAATTGCAGCTCCGAGCATTATTGCGATGATATTGCTGATTTTGATCTGTTTTAGCATAGGACCTCCTGAAGTTCCAAACAAATGAAGTAGTACTATCTATTATCTGACATTTTATTGTTTTTGACAACAATGGTGTAAATTTTATACGATGGTAAGTAGGAGTGTGATTTAGATGACTGAACAAGTGACAATGCAAGCTTTACAGCAGCGTGTAGATGATTATATAGGACAATTTAAGGAAGGCTATTTCCCGCCATTCGAATTATTGGCACGTCTAACCGAAGAGCTTGGTGAATTGTCTCGCGAGGTGCAGGACGTTTACGGGCAAAAGAAGAAAAAGAGTACAGAGGAAGCAAACAGTATTGAAGAAGAATTAGGTGACTTTTTCTTTGTTTTAGTGTGCTTTGCAAATGCACAGGGCATTAAATTAGATGAAGCACTTTTACGCGTTATACATAAATTTGAAACAAGGGATAAAGATCGCTGGACTAGAAAGGATGAAGAATAATGTCAATTCGTGTAGCAATAGCAGGACCTAGGGGAAAAATGGGGGCTGAGGCTGTACATACGGTCATGAAGCATGACAAAATGGAATTAGTAGCTGTACTAGATTATAAGGAAGTAGGAAAAACATTAGCTGATTTGGAGATGTTTCCGGCAAGTTATACGGCCCCAATCTTTACAGATATGTCTGACCTTGTAGAGGCGACTGCACCAGACGTATTAGTAGATTTAACAAGCCCACATGCAGTATATAAACATACTAAAGAGGCCTTGAATTTAAATGTGCGACCTGTAATTGGTACAACAGGCTTTACAGATGAACAACTAGTGGAATTATCAGCAATCGCTAAAGAAAAGGATCTAGGCTGTATTATTGCTCCAAACTTTGCGATAGGGGCAATCCTTATGATGAAATTTGCTAAGGAAGCGGCAAAATATTTACCTGATATTGAAATTATTGAAATGCACCACGATCAAAAGCTGGATGCTCCATCTGGAACAGCTGTAAAAACGGCACAATTGATTCAAGAAGTGCGAACACAAAAGGTGCAAGGACATCCAGAGGAAAAAGAAACTATCGAGGGTGCACGAGGTGGAGAATTTGATGGCATGCGTATTCACTCTGTTCGTTTACCAGGTTTAGTGGCACACCAGCAAGTGTTATTTGGAGGAGATGGGCAGCTATTAACTATTCGTCATGATTCGTTAAACCGTAATTCTTTTATGTCGGGCGTAGCATTCTGCGTAGAAGAAGTCATGAAAATGGATCAACTTGTATATGGTTTAGAAAACATCATCTAAAGATTGGGATGGAAGCATTATGAAAATCGCATTAATTGCACATGATCGTAAAAAAGATAATTTAGTACAGTTTGCTATTGCATACCGAGATATTTTAAATGAGCATACGTTGTTTGCTACGGGTACAACTGGACAGCGAGTAATTGAAGCTACAAGCTTAGAAGTAACACGTTTTCGTTCAGGACCACTCGGTGGCGATCAACAAATTGGCGCAATGATTGCCAATAATGATATGGACATGGTCATTTTTTTCCGTGATCCATTAACAGCACAACCACATGAGCCAGATGTTTCTGCACTTATTCGTCTTTGTGATGTTTACCAAGTGCCACTGGCCACAAATATGGGAACAGCAGAAATATTACTAAAAGGCCTACAAGAAGGCTTTGTGGATTGGAGACTGATTCAAGAAAGACGAAATTAAAAAAAGACGTGATTTAGAAAGGATGATAATCGAATGAAAAAGCTAAAAATCGGCATTACCTGTTATCCAACAGTTGGAGGCTCTGGTGTTATCGCAACAGAATTAGGAAAAATGCTTGCAGAGAGAGGGCACGAGATTCATTTCATCACCTCAAGCGTACCATTTCGATTGAACAAAATTTATCCAACCGTCTTTTTCCATGAAGTAGAAGTTAGCAATTATTCAGTATTTCAATATTCGCCATATGATATAGCATTAGCGAGTAAAATGGCGGACGTGATTAAGGATGAAGAACTAGATGTGCTTCATGTGCATTATGCAATACCACATGCTGTCTGTGCTGTTTTAGCACGTGAAATGAGTGGTCGCGACATTGGGATAGTCACAACGTTACACGGTACAGATATTTCTGTGCTTGGGCAGGATTCCACTCTTTCACAGGCAATTAAGTATGGCATTGACAAATCTGATATCGTTACGACAGTGTCAGAGGCATTAAAGCAACAGACCTACGAGCTTATTGATACAGTAAAGCCGATTAATACGATTTACAACTTTGTTGATGAACGTGAATACTTCTCGCGCAATCCAGGAATCTTAAAGGAACAATTTGGAATAGGAGAAGATGAAAAAGTTATTATTCACGTATCTAACTTCCGTAAAATAAAAAATCTTCCGCATATAATAGACGCCTTTATGAAGATTCGAGCAAACATGAAGGCAAAGCTATTACTTGTAGGAGATGGTCCAGAAAAGCATCGTGTAATGGATCAAGTAAAGGAAAGTCCTTATATGGAGGATGTTCTATTTTTAGGCAAACAAGAAAATTTGGCTGAATTGTATGCGATAAGTGACCTTAAATTATTACTATCACAGCAGGAATCATTCGGGTTAGTTTTACTTGAAGCAATGGCTTGTGGTGTACCTTGTATTGGATCAGCTGTAGGCGGTATTCCAGAAGTCATTGAGCATGGTGTAGATGGCTATATAGTGGAATTAGGTGATACGGACGCAGTGGCAGAGTATGCCGTGAACCTATTGAATGATGAAGTGAAATTACAACGCTTCCGTGAAGCAGCTATCCGTGCTGTTGATGAAAAATTCCATTCATCTAAAATTGTAGAACAATATGAAAAATTGTATGAAAAGGTTGCTGAAAGAAATCATGCAAAACAATAAAGAATGGCAAGCAGCCTATTCAGTTATTGAACAACTAAAAAACGCAGGCTTTGAAGCAGTGATCGTCGGTGGTGCGGTACGAGATGCTATACTCGGTCGTCCTGCCCACGATGTAGATGTTGCAACAAATGCCATACCAGACGAAGTTAAGTCTGTCTTTAATCATACAGTTGATATAGGTATTCAGCATGGGACGGTACTCGTTATCGTACCAGCTGGATCAGTGGAGGTAACGACATATCGCACAGATGGAGAATATACGGATCACCGTAGACCAGAGGAAGTGCAATTTGTACGTTCGCTAAAAGAAGATTTACAGCGCCGAGACTTTACGATGAATGCCATAGCGATGCGTAGAGATGGCTCCTTTGTTGATTTTTACAGAGGACGCCAAGATATTGAGGCTGGTGTAATTCGAGCAGTTGGTGATGCGCAGAAACGCTTTTCAGAAGATGCATTACGAATGCTGCGTGCCGTACGTTTTTCAGCACAGCTCGGTTTTCGAATTGAATCAGAAACCATGAAAGCAATGCAGGACAAGGCTGATAATATTTCTTGGATTGCGAAAGAGCGTATTAAAGCAGAGCTCGATAAGCTATGGGTAGGGAAAGATGTTTTTAATGGTATAAGAAAGCTTGAGGAAAGCAATTTAGTAAATTATTTGAATGGTACTTTTCAAGCTAATGACTGGTATGATTTTAACACGCAGGACAAGCTAATAGGCTGGGCATATTTTGGGGTGTTACAGGGTGAACATTGGCGAGAAGTGCTAGGCGAATATCGTTTATCGAATAAGGAGATGGCGTTTGTAAAAGCTGTATTCGAATCTTTAAAAGCTTTAAAAAACGGCTGGACGAATATGGATTACTTTTTGTATACAGCACAGGAACTCGAGACAGCTTGTTATTTTGCGGAGCTGAGACAGCTTGATGTTCAAATGCCGCAACAAAGTATTCTTGAGATACAGACAACTCTTCCTATTAGACATAAACAGGAGCTTATTGTAAAAGGTACGGATTTGTTAAAATGGTCCGGAAAAAAAGGTGGACCATGGGTAAAAGAAGCGTTACAGGCGATGCTTGAAGCAGTTGTCAATGGCAAGCTTCAAAATGAACGACAACAGATAAAAAATTGGATAGAACACGATTATTTCAAAAAAGAATGATCAACCTTGATTGTATAACAAGGAGCCAACTCAAAAAATGAATGAGTTGGCTCTTTTTAATCTAACATCAATTTTCCCTAAAAGATATTTGATGATAGATTGTGGTCAATTGTCATAATTTACAGTATGATTAATACAATTGTATCAATATTTCATAAGCAAATAAAAATATAGTAGAGTTTAATAAAGGATTGATTAGCATGAGTATTTCTATGAAGGATGAAATTTTAAAAAGAATATTAGCTGCTAATGGTGAGGCCGTTTCGGGTCAGGAGCTAGCAGATTCCCTTGGAGTATCACGTACAGCTATATGGAAACATATGCAGTCGCTACAAGAGGAAGGCTATACATTTGAAACTGTAAAGAAAAAGGGCTATGTACTAACTGGTGTGCCAAATACCTTAAGTCCAACTCAAATTGAACTATTTTTAAATACGGAACGTTTTGGACGTGAAATTCATTATTTCGATGTTGTAGATTCGACACAAATAATCGCTCATAAGCTTGCACAGGAAGGCGCTCCGCATGGCACTATTATTATCGGGGAGGAGCAAACTGCTGGTCGTGGTCGTATGGCGCGTCCATGGGAATCTGCGAAAGGCACAGGTATTTGGATGACCATTATTGTAAGACCAGATGTTACGCCTCAGCAAGCTTCTTCGTACACACTTGTCGTAGCAGTTGCGGTTACGATGGCTATTAAAACATTATATAAACATATTGAACCAGCCATTAAATGGCCAAATGATTTGCTCATTAATGGTAAAAAATGTACCGGTATATTAACAGAAATGCAGGCTGAGGCAGACTGTGTACAAGCACTGCTAGTAGGCATAGGTATTAATGCAAACCAAGTTGAATCAGATTTCTCCCCAGAAATTGCTGATATAGCTACATCTTTACGGTTAGAAGCGGGTGAGGAAATTAATCGTGCAGCCCTTGTTGCATCTATTTTACAATATTTAGAACAATTCACGGAATTATACGTGAAGGAGGGCTTTGCTAGTATTAAAAAGCTATGGGAACAAATGTCATGTACCATTGGACAACGTATTGAAGTAACAACTTTACGCGGGCGCTTTGAAGGCATTGCCAGTGGAATTACAGATGAAGGTGTACTACAACTAACAGAGGATGATGGGACAGTCCGAACAATTTATGCTGGAGATATAAAGATTTTATAGAACATACAAAGAACGTATATTTTCGATCTGAGAATATACGTTCTTTTATATTTTTCGAGAAAAAATATTTAAATAGCTCTCTATTTTATTTTTTCAGTAACCTTATTAACATCATTCCATACGTAAATAAGCTCTTCTACTATTTTTTCACCAATTTTTATTTCTATGTTATTGACATATTGTGCACCATAATATTCATAAAAATCACGTGTTTTATTTTCTGCTAATACTTCAACAAATACTTTTTCGTATCCTTTTTGTTTAAAATAGGCGAATATTTCTTTGAGTAGTTGCTTCCCGATTCCCATTCCTTGATATTCTTCTAAAAGATAGATAGAAGTTAAATCAGTTGCATTCGGTACTGAATTAGTTTTTCGTGTGCCACCAGTTGCAAAGCCGATTATTTCATCTTGTTCATTTTCCGCTACCAGTACATAATTCGTAGCATCTGAAATATTCTTCTTCCAAAGTTCTGTTCGCTGCTCGTAAGATAAATTATTCAAAAAATCATCTGGAAGAATGCCTATATAAGTTGTTCGCCAACTATCCACATGTACTTTTCCTATACCTTGAGCATCTTCAATGTTAGCTTTTCTAATTTTCATATTGCTCACCTCAATAATCGTATTTTATATCTAAGACGATGCCGTAACTGACCTGATTCACCTCAGATATTGCCTTCACTTACAAGAACCGATTGCTCTGATGAAGATTCCTATCCATCTGCTCAAATTAAATTTTTATTTCTAAAATATGGGTACAGAATCATTGCGCAATAAACGGGAAATTCTTACTAATGTTCAGAGGGAAGAACTGAATCAAATAAACTAAAAAGGCAGAATCACAAGTGTATAAATGCTGCCTTCATAGTGTTGGAAATCTAATTGGTCAAAGAAATCTTTATGATGTTGTGGCTCTTTTAATGAAGATAAGTTCTGTCTTAGGCTACTCACCATAATCGAACAAATGTGGCATTTAATAGTGATGCAAATATTGCTGTTACACTTTTGCACATAAAAACAGCGTGTTGAAGTTTCATTTTATCATTATAATTTAGATTGAAATGCCAAAAGATACATGCTATGTGAAAAAGTTGATTGGAGTGGAGGCTGGGCGACTCCTCGGGGATCAGCGTCACAGATGAGACCCTGGAGCGAGCAACGCGAGTGAAGCGGCTCATCGGACGCCCCCAGGAAAGCGCCCAGCCGGAACGTAAATCACCCCCCCCGTTTTGCCAAGAGCCCTTTATTTAAACCTTAACTGTAAGTCACCATGTGAAAGTGTTGCTTTTAATTGGTTATCACCGTTATAAGATTGCGATACCTTGCTGTTTTGATCCGCGTTATCAACAGTAAGATCCCCGAAATCAGTTTGTAATTCAAAGCCAAGTTCACTTTTTTTATTTTGTAAATGAAGTGTAGCATCTCCAAAATCAGACGTAATAGTGGATTGACCATTTAATGTTCCATCTATGTTAATATCACCATGTTCACTTTCGGCAACAAAGCCATTACTTGAAAATTGTTGTAGCTTCAAATCACCAAATGATTGTGTAATCTCTGTTTTACTACCAGTAGTGTCTTTAAATAGTATGTCTCCAAAATCTTCAATAAGATTTAGCTCCTGATAATTCAGACCACGAATAGTTGTATCCCCAAAATTACTATTTAGGACAACGGTTTTCAATTTTATATCTGAAGGTACATAGATTTTGATAGAAGGAGTTCTGAAGCTACCTAATCCGAATTGAAAACGATTTTTCTTCTTAACCTTTGTTTCAACAGTTAATGTATTATCTTTAATACTGTACGTCACATCATCATCTTTAATAACATTTGTTTCTAATGCATAACGATCACTAGTCACAATTTCAACATCTCCATAGTGATTGATAACATTGAGATTAGTGAAATCATCTAGTTTATAGGAATTGTTTACTAGGTTATTGTTCTCTGGCAATTGGAAGCCTTCATCTGTTAACTCAATACTCCATTTCCCCCCAGAAAAATAACCAACTATAGCTAACAGTATGCCGAAAGCAATCATAGTAATGGCAATATGGGTATGTCGAGACGTCATTAATATCCCTCCTTCCGTTTCTTCGTCATTTTATGAAATAGTTTACCTAATGCTTCAACACAAACAACAACGATTGTTTTGATCAAACGAGCCACGATTGGGAAAAGTAGGATGCCCAAACCTGTTACGATAAAGCCCACACCCATAAAGAGAAGCGCTGTCGGCCAGTGCTGAGTTAAAATGAAGAAGCCTGAAATAAGTGCAACAATTCCACCGAATAAGATACTAAGTACAGTTGCGATAATCGCAATGATAACACTGAATATAACTGCTCCAAATGAAAAAATAAGTGCTATAGCAACTACAAGTAACGGTAATGAAAGTGGGGCAGATATTATTGCTAGAATGATAAGCCAAATCGCAGACACATTCTTCTTAGTCGAAGTTGAAGTTGCTTCTAAATCCTTTAATGCATAGTCCGCCATTATTTGTGATGCAACATGAGAAGGGGAGCCTAGTTGTTGAATGACCCGCTGTTCATTTTCCTCTCCTGCTTCATCGAAATATTCCTCATAATAGGCAAGCGCAGCATCAATCTCATGCGCTGGAAGACGTTGTAATTTCCCCCGTAGCTTTTTCAAAAAGCTTGCTCTATTCATCAAATTTCCCTCCTATAAGTACACAATCAACCATTTCTTTATACTGTTGCCATTCTTTTAATAGTTCCAGTAATCGTATTCGACCTTGCTCGGTAATTTGGTAATACCGTCTATTTCTGCCTTGATAGGGCTGATCGTAGGTTGTTAAGTAATTTGCTTTTTGTAAACGACGTAATACGGGGTACAGCGTAGATTCTGATATATCCATCACGGATTGTATTTGCTGTGTTAATGAGTAACCATAAGCATCCTCTTTATCGACGATGGCGAGTACACAAGCGTCAAGTAAAGCTGAGCCAAGTTGAAATGTCATCTTCTCTCACCTCACAATGTATTACCTATACAAGATTTTATATTATACGTCGTATAGTATGATGGAAGTATATTACATATCACGTTGAATTGTCAAATTTTATTAAAAAGTTCAAGAGGAAAGGTGACGGTAGTGTCATTTTTTATTGACAATAAAAGGAATATTGATTACGATAAAAATGACAATGGTGTCACTTTAAATGTTTGGAGGTAGAAATAATGCCAAAGGTAAGCAATGAATATGTACAGGAAAAGAAAAACAGCATTTTAGAAGCAGCCATAGCAGTATGTAAAGTGAAGCCTCTCTATGACATTACGATGAGGGATATTATTAAAGCGTCAGGGGTAAGTCAGGGTGGGATTTATCGTTATTATTCAGACTTGGATGAAATACTTATTGAGGTTATTAATCAAGTAAATGCTAACGCAGACTATAAAAATATTATCGATGGAATTACGGGTACGAGTAACTCTCCCTCAAAAACAATCATAAAATTATTTAGTTTTCTTGGAGAGTACATAAAGGAAAACGTATCAACAGTTGGGAAAATCCAATTGGAGCTTACGATTTTATGTGCTAACAATCCAGAAAGAGAAAAGAAAATTTTATCGAACATTTATGAGAATGAAAGTGGGCAATATTTGATACAACAAATTTTTCATTCAATCCATAAGGGTATTTCTTCAGGATGCTTTAAGCCTGATATATCGATAGAGGATTTATCTACCTTTATGATGACATCCATTGATGGCATTGTGAGAGACGTTGTCTTGCAAAAATGTTACGGGATGTTCTCAAATGATCAAGTGCAGTTTGATGAGATTCGACTGATGAATACACTTTGCAAATCCGTATTATTACTATTGGGTACGAAAGAAGGGGAGGATTAAAGTTGGGAATAGAGATAAGAAGATTTCTATTTTATACCTTTGCTACGTCTTGGATAATATGGGGCATTTTAACCTTATTAACACAGCTAAATTTGCTGAAGTTTGGCAATGCAACATCAATGCTTTTATTTATTCTCGGCGGAATTACTCCAGCAATTTGTGAGATTTGGTTGAAAAAGAAATATTCGACTAAAGAAGAGTTCAAATCATTTATCCATAATGTGAAAAATCCTAAGCATCCTGTTTCTTGGTACCTATTTGCAATCGTATTGGCATTTACTGCTTGTTTTTTACCAACTCTATGGGGTGGAGCGACTATGGAGAATCCAATGTATTTTGCGTTACTTGAATTGCCGATTATGATTATTGGTGGAGGACTAGAAGAAATTGGCTGGCGTGGTTTTTTACAGCCTACATTACAAAAAAGATGGTCTCCTTTCACCAGTACCATTATTGTGGGCGTTATTTGGGCAGTCTGGCATCTGCCATTATGGTTTGTCATTGGATCAAATCAAATGAACATGAACTTCATATGGTTTTCTCTAACAGCTTTAGCGCTATCCTTTTTATTGACAATCATTTACCTCTCCACTAAAAGTATTTTTCTTTGTATTATTTTCCACGCTTTAATTAATTCATTTTGGGATGTTTTTGTACCAGTTACAAATGTAACGTCTGGTTTATTTACATTTTTATTTGCCATGTTTCTATTTACAGTGTTTGAAGTTTATCGAAAATCAAACTTTCAGAAACGAATGGTTTGAATTTGATCATATTTATTCATCGTAATTATTAGAAAATAATATTTGAAGATTACTAGGGGAATCTGTTATAGTATGTGCGAAGGGCAGTATCCTTTTGTGAACGGCACCTTCAAAACGTAAGCACTTTTTACAATAAATATCTGCCTTGATCTTTTAATGACAGGGACGGAAGAAAACAAGCGTTCAAAAATATAACTTGATTCAATGGAATGGGCAATTCTCTTAAAGAGATTTGTTTCCGTATCCCTTTATTAAGTTATGGCCTCTACTCAAGAACAAGAGGTGATTTTTGATGACGAACGAAACTTTACCCTTCTGTCCATTTTAGGAACAGAGGGGTTTTTCTGTTTTCTTTCCTTAAAAAAGGAGGACTACATGATGAAAACAACTTCAGATTTTTTAAAGATGAAGGCAACAGGTGAGAAAATCGTTATGCTCACTGCATACGATTATCCTGCTGCAAAATTTGCCGAGGAAGCAGGCGTCGATATGATTCTAGTGGGAGATTCACTAGGTATGGTAGTACTAGGCTATGATTCTACAATGCCCGTAACTGTAGCCGATATGGTTCACCATGCAAAAGCAGTACGCCGAGGGGCCAAGGATACGTTTGTTGTTTTGGATATGCCATTTGGTTCGTATCACGGTGATGTACACGAGACGTTGAAAACGGCAGTATCTATGATGCAAGAAACAGGAGCAGATGCATTAAAGTTAGAGGGTGCAGACGATGTTCTACCAGTAATTCGTAAATTAACGTCAGCTGGCATTCCCGTGGTAGCTCATTTAGGTTTACTACCTCAATCAGCAGGAGTGCTTGGTGGCTATAAGGTTCAGGGTAAAACAGCTGAACAGGCAACGAAACTCATTGAAGATGCAAAAAAATGTCAAGAGGCTGGAGCATGTGCAGTCGTCTTAGAATGTATTCCGCATCAGCTAACAGAGATGGTATCCGCTAATCTTATTATTCCAACGATCGGTATTGGAGCTGGTGTTGAGGCTGATGGGCAAGTGTTGGTTTATCATGACATGTTAAGCTACGGTTCACATCATGTACCAAAATTTGTGGAACAGTTTGCTAATATGGGCCAAGAAGCAAGCAGTGGAATTGCTCGTTACGTCGAAGCGGTAAAGGCATGTACATTCCCTGCGCCGAAGCATTCCTTCACAATGAAAGAGGAAGCATTGGATCAGTTATATGGGGGCGTAAAGTAATGAAAGTCGTCACTACAATCCAAGCGCTAACCGTAGAAATCCAAGCAGCTAAGCAAGCTCAAAAATCAATTGGACTCGTTCCAACAATGGGTTATTTACATGAGGGTCATTTAACGCTAGCAAAAACAGCTCGTGACGAAAATGATTTAGTCATTATGAGTATCTTTGTAAACCCAACTCAATTTGGACCAGACGAAGACTTTGAAAGCTATCCGCGTGATTTGCCACGGGATACTGCTTTGGCAGAGTCTGTCGGTGTAGATATTGTTTTCGCACCGAGTGTTGAAGAAATGTATCCGCATGATGGTGGTATTCGTATTCATGCGGGTGAACAAGCAACCATTCTTTGTGGAGCGAGCCGTCCAGGACATTTTGATGGCGTTTTACAGGTCGTATCGAAACTATTTCACCTAGCACAGCCGACACGAGCTTATTTCGGTCAAAAAGATGCACAGCAGGTTGCTATTATTGACACGATGGTACGCGATTTTAATTTCCCATTGGAAATGCGAGTAGTACCCATTGTACGGGAGGAGGACGGTTTAGCGAAATCCTCACGTAATGTCTATTTAAGTGAAGCGGAGCGTCTTGAGGCACCAGCAATTAATGAAGCACTACAGCTTGCTCGTGATAGCTTTTTAACGAAAAGGGATGCAGCGAATGCGCTTGCTAAAGCAAAGGCCCACATTACAGCACGTACACGTGGCCATATAGACTATATTGAGCTATTAGCTTATCCAGACTTAATACCAGCAACTGCTGAAATGGAACAAGTGCTTTTAGCAGCAGCCGTTTATATTGGTAAAACTCGATTAATTGATAATTGTATCTTTAATGTGAAAGAAGGATTATAAATATGTTACGAATGATGATGAACAGTAAAATCCACCGTGCTACAGTGACACAAGCAGATTTAAACTATGTTGGATCTATTACGATTGATGAGGATATTTTAGATGCAGTAGGGATGCTACCAAACGAAAAAGTGCATATCGTTAATAACAACAATGGCGCACGCTTTGAAACATATATTATTGCAGGGGAACGTGGATCAGGCGTTATTTGTGTGAACGGTGCAGCAGCACGCCTAGTACAACGTGGAGATATTGTGATTATTATTTCTTATGTGTATGTAGATAATGCAGAGGCAAAAGATCATAAGCCGACAGTAGCTATTATGGGCGAAGGTAATACAATTAAAGAAATGATTGCCTATGAGCCAGAAGCAACAGTGATGTAGTAAAGAGGAAGCGTGTACAAATTGTACATGCTTCTTTTTGTGTTTAATCTAAAGAGGCGAAGGGATGCCGTTGAGCAAAATTTGTGATAAAATTCATCTATCTAATGTGAACTGTGAGTTGAGATGTATGATGGAAAGTCAAAAGTATGCAATTGTTGATTTAGAGACGACAGGTCATTCACCGGCAAATGGGGACCGAATGATTCAAATAGCAATTGTTATTATGGAAGATTGGAAAATTGAGCGCACCTTTACGAAGTTTATTTATCCAGGTAAAGCTATTCCAACTTTCATTCAGGATTTAACGCATATTACGGATGAGGATGTAAAGGATGCCTTGCCGTTTGAGGCACATGCCGACTACATATATGAACTGCTTGCTGATTGTGTATTTGTCGCGCATAATGCGGATTTTGACTTATCCTTTTTACAAGCAGAGTTTAAACGTGCAGGTTTACCAAAATGGCAGGGTAAAAAGATGGACACTGTTGAGCTTGCCAAAATATTGTTCCCTATGTCACTCGGCTTTAAGCTAGGTGATTTAGCGGCAGATTTAAATATAGAGCTAACAAATGCACACCGAGCAGATGACGATGCCCGAGCAACTGCTGAGCTCTTTATACATTGCTGGAAGGAGCTGCTTAGTCTCCCTCAGCTAACTCTTGAACAAATGCATAAACGTTCATTCAGATTGAAATCAAATTTATCCCAACTTTTCTTTGAAGCTCTTCAAATTAAACGACAGCATGTAACTGCTAATGAGAATGTCTCCTACTATCGCAATTTGGCTATTTGTGATGGACGAAAAAAGCATACAAATAATGCGGAAATTGTATCATATCCACAAACAGCAGCTGACAAAACGGCATTAATGACAAAGGCTATGTCAAATTTTGAGCAACGACCGGCGCAATTTGAGATGATGGACACTATTTGGCAAGCGCTAAATGACAAAAAGGAATGCGTTATTGAGGCTTCAACAGGCATTGGTAAAACAGCAGGCTATCTACTTCCTGCGATTTTATATGCTCGAGCAGCCGATAAAAAAATTGCGATTAGCACATATACGTCACACTTGCAGGAGCAGCTTGTTGAGGAAGAGCTACCAAAGATTGAAAAAATCCTTGGCACTAAAGTAAATATTGCTGTTCTTAAGGGCATGCAGCACTATATTGACGTTGCACGCTTTGAGCAATGTATGGCTTATGCTGATGAAACTTATGATGATACATTTACGATTTTGCAGATTCTCGTCTGGCTGACTAAAACAGAAACAGGTGTGCTAAGTGAGCTCAATGTATCTGGTGGTGGACAACTATTTTTAGAGAAAATCCGCAAAATGCCTGATGAAAAACCTTCAAAGGGCTTTGACTTCTATGAGCAAGCGTTAAAAAATAGTGAATTTGCTGATTGTATTGTAACCAATCATTCTATGGTACTCAGTGATTTAGTACGTCAAACACCGATCTTTACTCAAATTGACGGATGGATCATTGACGAAGCACATCAATTTATACAATCTGCCATGCAGCAGGACGAAGTTGTTTTCTCCTATACGCAGTGGAAGTATATTTTCGGTCAAATAGGAACAATGGAGGAAACTGCTTTGTTCCAGCAATTTAGTCAGGCCGCTAAGAAAAAACAACGTGTTTCTATGCAAAGCTTACAGCGACTAGATGCACAATTTATACGTCTACAACGGACATTCGATGAAACCATTCTGCGGGCTGTTCAAAAAATGCAGCAACAAATAAAAGGGAAACAAGCTAGTAGTAAATGCACTTTGTTTTTAGAGGATGTATCGCTAGCAAAAGAACCGCTTCTACAAGTAAGTAAGCTCACGCAGCAGTGGCTGGATCTTGCGACAGAAGTAGGGCAGGCTTTTGAAAATAATATTGAGCAATTAGATAAAAATGAGCTCTATATATTATCGGAATGGCATTATTGGATCCGTGAATTAAAAGTGAAAATCGCTGAATGGGAGGAAATTTTCCTTTCGCCACAGGATGATAATTCAGTGTGGTTAGAATTTGATTTACGGAGCGTTCCAGGGAGCTTGCAAGTCTTTAAAAAGCCTGTTAATGTCACGCCAATCATTGAAAAAGTACTGGCACCGCTTCGGAAGCAAGCAAGTATTGTGTGGACTTCAGGAACTTTAACTGTACCAGGCAATGAGCGTTTTGTGACACGTCAACTCGGTATTTCCGATAGTGTGCAAGTAATAAAGCTACAGGCGCCTCCATCTTATTATGCAGGAGCGAAGGCATTTATTGTCACAGATATGCCCGATATTCAACATGTGTCACAGGATGAATATATTGAAGCGGTCGCCCATGCCATTACACGTACAGTGCGGATGACGGAAGGACGTTGTTTTGTACTATTCACCGCACAGGACATGCTTCGAAAAACAGTGGAGCTTATTCAAGATAGTGAACTCCTTGATGACTATATGCTATTTGCACAAGGGGTAACAGGTGGTAGCCGTATGCGAATCCTGAAATCATTCCAAAAATTTAGCCATGCCGTTCTTTTTGGTACAAACAGTTTCTGGGAGGGTGTAGACGTTCCGGGTGACGCACTTGCATCGGTTATCGTTGTACGCCTGCCGTTCTCCTCACCAGAAGAGCCTGTATTTAAGGCACGAGCAAAGCACATTACCGCACAAGGTCGCAATTCCTTCAATGAGCTATCACTACCAGAAGCCATCATGCGTTTTAAACAAGGCTTTGGTCGTTTAATCCGTTCATCACAGGATAAAGGAGCCTTTATCGTTTTAGACCGCCGCATTTCAACAAAGTCGTACGGTAAGGAATTTATCAAGGCGTTACCACCGATTGATGTTAAGAAATTGCAGCTACCTGAGTTGTTAAAGGAACTTAATAATTGGCAGAAGTAGATGGAACCCCTTTACTGGTCAAAACCTTAAAAAGCGTGAGAAATCAATGTCTAAAGTTGATTTCTCACGCTTTTCTAATGTGAAATTTTATTAGCTTGCCTATAGATATTACTTAGATAGTGAGTCTAGGATCGACTATTACAATCATTAGATTCACTTTCTTTAGCAAAAACCTATCTCAATTTAGATAAAGGGTGTAATGGTAAAAACAATACCATGTCAAAAAAGATTAATTTTTTACTTACAATTTCCCCTAATCCTAAATTTAATTTTAAAAAATTCGTACCAGGGAATACCAATAAAGAATAGTGACAATAGAAGAAGAAAAAGAAAATCATCTGTTTGGACACCATCTGCAAAAAGGATTAGTGATATGGCTAAAAATGCTAAGATCCTAATGATTATTAGTTTTTTCATAAAATACTCCCCCTTCTTTTTGTAGAATGATGTAAAAGATTTTTGGAAAAAAAGGTATTTATATCATTTGTTGACTATTCACATTTATTATATATAATATTTTTTTTAGTTAATTATTTTTGATTTGGAAACTAAATAAGTTAGCGTTAAGTACTATTTCAGATATATAGTTCATCACAATTTTGGTTGCTTCTTCCGAGTCATAGCTTTTTCTGTTATTTAAAACATTTGTAAACATCCCTTGCCAAATTAAAATGGTTAATTCATTGATTGAATCAACATTTCCCTCATTTAGGTACCCTTCTTTTAAAGCGATTTCTAACATGGAACGGCCCCGTTTTGTCATATTATGTTCAAATAGGATGGATGTTAAATCTTCTGGAATGTTAATTAAATCATTGGGATAGATTTGATAATAATGTTGTAGTAATTTTTCTGGAGTTTCACCTAAGTCCATAATAAAAACAGCATGGAAAATTTGTGGTTTTTGAAAGGAATGTTGGCAAAAGCATTCCCAAGCCAATAAATATTTTTCAATTGGATCCTTACCTTTTTGAATGTAAATGGCGACTTCATCGGTGTAACTTTTCATAAATTTCATGGAAGCGAAAAAGATGAGATGCGAGATTTCCGAAAAATAGTTATAAATTGTTGCACTATTATAGCCTGCTTTATCTGCAACTTTTCTGATTGTCACATTTTCTAGCCCTTCATCTTCAATAATCTCTGCTGTTGCGTCCACAAAGTATTTCCACATGCGGCTCATTTGTATTTCTTTCTTTTTCACAGTACTCTCTCCTATTTAGGATTCATTTAATAGTTGGCTATATTTTTTCCCATAATTGCTAAATTTAATCTTGATTATATCATAACTATAATGATCTCGATGTTGAATGTGAAAGGTATTAAAATCTGAATATTCTAAGTTGTTATTCTAATTACCGAGTGATATACTGGGCGTAAACATTTAATAATCATGATTATTAAATGATCATGATATATTTAGCGATTATGATTATAAATTTTATATCTCAAAGGAGGATTCCGAAATGAGCAAAAAAATCATTACACAATTTCCGTATACATACCAAACCATTGAAAATACGTGGATTGTGTTAACAGACGGCACAAAACTTTCAAGTCGTATTTGGCTACCAGAAGTTGAGAAAGGTCAGAAAGTGCCAGCAATTTTGGAGTATATTCCTTACCGCAAAACAGATGGAACAAGGGCAAGAGACGAACCGATGCATGGATACTTTGCGGGACAAGGCTATGCGGTGGTTCGGGTAGATATGAGAGGTTCTGGGGAGTCTGATGGCTTATTAAAAGATGAATATTTAAAGCAAGAGCAAGATGATGCCCTTGAAGTACTGGAGTGGATTGCAAGCCAAAGTTGGTGTAATGGGAGTATTGGAATGATGGGCAAATCGTGGGGAGGATTCAATTCTCTTCAAGTGGCAGCGAGAAGACCCAAAGCGTTAAAAGCAATTATTACAGTAGGCTTTACAGATGATCGTTATAACAATGATATTCATTATAAAGGTGGCTGTCTCTTAAACGATAATTTCTGGTGGGGATCTATTATGTTAGCATATCAGCTTAGACCTCTTGATCCTCATATTGTCGGGGAAAGCTGGCGTGAAAAATGGTTGGAACGATTAGAAAATATGCCATTATGGATGGCACAATGGATGGAACATCAGACAAGAGATGAGTATTGGAAACATGGATCAGTTTGTGAAAATTATGATGAAATTGAGGTTCCCGTTTTTGCGATTGACGGATGGGAAGATGCGTATTCGAACACAGTATTAAGTTTGATGAAAGGACTCTCTGTTCCTAGAAAAGGGATTATTGGACCTTGGGCACATGTATATCCGCATGATGGTATCCCTGGACCAGCAATGGGCTTTTTACAAGAGGCAGTGAAATGGTGGGATTATTGGCTAAAAGGAATTGACAATGATGTTATGGATGGTCCGATGTTAAATGTATGGGTAGAAGAAAGTATGCCGCCTTCTGCAAGTAAAACAACAAGTAAGGGATATTGGGTTGGACTTGAATCATGGCCAACAACGGAAGATAAGGCAAAGGTATATCAATTGACGTATGGCAAATTATTTGAAGGAATTAATGTTAAAGAAGAGCAAGTATTGTTGAAAACACCATTAAATCATGGCCTTTTATCTGGTGAGTGGATGGGGGCTGGTGTAATCGGAGAAAGTCCTACAGACCAACGTTTAGATGATGGTATGGCTATGATATTTGAAAGTGAAGTTTTAGAGAAACCATTAGAAATCGTTGGTTATCCAAGATTGGAAGTAGAATTAATGAGCGACAAATCAAAGGCGATGCTTTTTGCCCAACTATCAGATGTTGCACCGGATGGAGCTGTTACCCGCGTTTCCTATGGCGTGATGAATTTAACACATTTAAATGGACATGATCGTGTAGATTTATTAACACCGGGTGAAAAAGTAAAAGCGTTTGTTGATTTAGATTGTTGCGGGCACAAATTTAAAGAAGGACATCGTATACGTTTATCACTTGGTACAACGTTTTGGCCAATGTTTTGGCCGATGCCAGAGGATGCAAAACTTACATTGAATCTAGAAACGGCTACGTTTTCTTTACCAATCTTTCAAGGTAATCAAGTTAGTGGACCAAATATGAATCCAGAAAGTGCGTCATTAACACCGATCACAATTCTTCAAGAGGGGAGAGTCGATCGTTCTATTTCGTATGATATTTTAAGTGATACGTGGACATGTATAACAGATGGTGTTGGCGGAGTATTTGGAGAAGGCATCTATCGCTTTGATGAGATTGATGTGACAGTTGAACACAATTTGAAGAGAGAATTGACATTAAGTAATACTAATCCACTTTCTGCTCAATATAAGATTTATCAAAAAATGAAAATAGGTCGTGACGGTTGGTGGATTGACGCTAATATTACGATTACTAAAACATCGGATCAAGAAAACTTCAGAATTGTCGGGGAGATGGATATTAAAGAAAACGACAATTTCGCCTTTCATAAGAAGTGGGATCAAAAAATTGAACGTTTTGGATTGTAAATAACATGTAAGGGGAAAAACAGATGGAAGCTAAATTAAAGAAGAACACAGCAACGTTAGTTATACTGGCTGTTTCAGGTGCCTTAATTTACGCATTGCCCTATTTTAGAAACTATTACTATGATGTTTTTCTAGAAGCATTTCAATTAACCAACACGCAAATGGGGACACTTGGAAGTGCCTATGGAGTTTGTTGTTTGATTTCCTATGTATTCGGTGGATATTGTGCAGATCGTTGGAAAACGAAATATTTATTAACCATTTCCTTGTTTGCTACGGGATTATTAGGTTTTACTTTATTGTTGTATCCTCCTTATCCTGTGTTACTACTAATTCATGCGGCTTGGGGAATAACGTCTATTATGACGTTCTGGGGAGCACTAGTAAAAGCTATACGCTCGCTAGGTTCAGAAAACGAACAAGGAAAAGCATTTGGATTTTTTGAAGGGGGAAGAGGAATAACCAATATCGTTCAATCTGCTGTGATTTTAGGGATTTTTGCTTTTTTTGCAAAGCGAATGAGTGATAAAATGGCTCTATCGGCCGTTATTGGAGTTTATTCGGTGATTTGTCTCCTTTTGGGAATAATGATTATGTTACTTTACAAAGATTCAAGTAACGAAAATACTCAAGCCAATGAAGTTGATAAAAAGTTTAATTGGACGGTACTTTGGAAAATTCTTAAAATGCCAACGACTTGGTTAGCAACGATACTTATTTTTACATCCTATGCGATGATTATTAGTTACTATTATATTACGCCTTATGCGACAGCTGCTTTTGGTGCTTCTACGTTAATTGCTGCTGCTTTAGGCTACTTTTCACAATATTGCCGCCCAATTGGAAGCTTTGGTGCAGGGATTATTGGGGATCGGATAGGCGTTTCGAACATGGTTTTAATAGGATATTTTATATTAACTATTGGATTAGTTGGTCTCATTATTCTACCTGGAAAAGCTTCTTTAATCCTAATGTTGCTAATTTTCATTGCGATTATTTATACGTCAATGTATGCTTTGCAAGCATTGCACTTCGCAATATTAGTGGAAGGAGATTATCCTGTAGAAACAACAGGAACGATTTCGATGCCACTAATGATTATTGGTTATAGTGGAGAAATCTTTATGCCACTTATTGCAGGAGCTTGTTTGGATTACTGGGATGGAACGACGGGGTATAAAGTATTCTTTACAATTCTATTGGCCCTAGCGATTATTGGATTGATTACCGTTGTAATTTGGCAAAGAGTAACTCGAGAAAAGCGAAAAGAAATTGCAATGCAAAGAACAATAGCCAAGTTACAAGAAATATAAAAGATTAATAGAACAGCGATCAACAGATTGCTGTTCTATTTTTTTTCTGAAAAAGATGACCTTATTGCAATGGTTTATGCCACCCTGTAAGTAAATCTGGGAAAGATTAAGCAGAAAATATGGACAATTTTATTTAAAATTAAATGTAGAATTTATGAAGAGTCTCAACCACTGAATATCAAGTTACATGGTTTTATGGACCGTTCTTCTTAAAGCCGTGTAGTAACATTGGCATCAAAAAATTCAACACAATTTCTGCCTCGTTCCTTTGCTTGATACAAAGCTTTATCACATCTTGATAATAATGTATTTCGTGTATCACCATCTACATAGCTAGTTACACCGAAGCTACTAGTTTTTCGTTGCACAACAGGGAATTCATGATTTTCTAATAGTTGACGAAGCTTTTCAGAAAGCTTTACTGCGTCATCTAGTGTAGTTTGAGGACAAATAACTAAAAACTCCTCTCCACCCCATCTTCCAATTGTATCTTGTTCTCGAATAGTATTTTGCAATATCTCTGCTACGTTCATTAAAACTAAGTCGCCTACTTGATGGCCAAACTCATCATTTACTTCTTTAAAATAATCAATATCTAGTAGAATAATAGAGAACGGAATCTCTTGATGTTGAGCATGTTGAAATGCTTCTTCTAACACATCATCTAACCTTACACGATTTGGAATTTGAGTTAGGCGATCTGTATTTGCTAATTTTTCAAGTTCAATTTTTGCTCTTTCTAGCTCTTGTGTTCGTTCTGTTACTTTATGTTCGAGCGTTTCATTGAGCGTTTGTTGCATTTCCTGATGCTCTTTTTTAATAATATTGATTTTATCGCCTAATGCTAATGACAAAAATATAGATTCAAAAATAGCACCAATTGCAGGGATATCCTCAAATATAACTGGATGGAATGGAATAATACTTAAAAAAGCCAATGCTTGTACAATGATGGAACCAAGCAGAACGGTCCAACCTACCATATAAAATCTAGCCATTTTCTGACCTTTTAACAACACAAATATTCCCGATAACCAAAGGAAAATAAAGACAACTACAGAAAGAATAATTGTTAAATTATTTGCAATCGCAACATCAGGGACAATGGATGAAACAATTAAAGAAAGTATAGTGATCCATAATAGAAAATTCCCGATTTTGTGGAAGCGTGGTAAGTATTTTTTTAGTTCAAGAAACTTTTCACTAAATAAAATCATACATATAAGTAAAATATTTCCGCTTATCGCTGCGGATTTTAGAAAAAACCATTTAGGCAAAAGTTGACCTAAGAGTTCAATATCTAAAGAATTCAAAGTAGCTTGATAGAGAATAAAACTAAACATATACAAAACATAGTAAAAGTAAGCCTTATCTTTTAACGAAAAAAATAAAAATAAATTGTAAATTAAAAGTGCAGACAAGAATCCATAAAAAATTCCTGTTAAATATTTATAATCAATAATTTTATTGATAAAGCCATCCGTTGTAAAAAGATAAGAAATTGAATTTAGTGGTAATTTACCGTCTAATTTTATATAAATTTCTTGAACAGATGGATCTTGGATTTGAAATAAATTAGAGCGATAATGAATGCTTTGATCGTCAATATTTGAAATTCCTCTTTTTTGAACACTATAGGTTCCATCTTCTTCCACTAAATACATTTCAATGCTATCTAGCTTGTCTGTTACCTCTAACCAGTAAGACTCCTGTTTATCCTTTAATATTTCATCGGTATCTAATCGTAGCCAAATTGTATCCTTCGTATGCCAAAAGAATAAAAAATTCTCTTTACTAGTGACAAACGAATTGTCATATGTACCACTTAATAAATCTTCGATCGTAATTTTTTTCGACTGATCACGGAAAATATCATAATGCTTTCCCAATATAATAGGTTCTGATAGTTCTTCAGCATGACATGGTAAGCTGAATTGTGTAAAAGTAAATATGAGTACGATAAGAAAATAAAATATCAGTTTAGTTTTTATAATTTTATTCTTCATCATGTATTTTTTCTCCTATCCTAATTCCTAACCTTCAGTTACTAGTAAGGATGCTAATTAAAGGTAAAATAAGGTATTCTAAAAATAGAGTATTATGTAAATATATCACACTTTATTCTATGTTTAGGATTTTTGCGAATAAAAAGAAGATAATTCGGTTAGGAATTCTTTGATTATTTTCAAAGACCATAAGAGCAAGAATGAGGACGAAATGAATGTGTTTTTCTTGATAATATGATGGCTAATAAGTAATAAGGAGGCATCGTGATGTCAAAAATTCAGGAATTTAATGAGCTACATTCAGCTAAAGAACTATTATTTATAGGAAATGCGTGGGATTTATTATCTGCGTTAACTTTAGAAAAAGTTGGTTTCAAAGCGATTGGTACAACAAGCTGGGGAATTGCCAATTCACTAGGGTATGCAGATGGTGAGTTAATTGATTTTGATCGACACTTAGCCATTATTAAAACAATTGCAGACAATGTGAAAATACCTGTTTCCGCAGATATTGAGGCGGGATATGGACAAGATCAGAAAACAATTTTAGAAAATGTTTTAAGGACGGCGGATCTGGGAGTTACAGGTATCAATATAGAAGATTCACTCAAAAAACAAAAAGGATTACGAAATCTAAATGAGCATTGTAAACTTCTAGCGGAAATGAGAACGATGTTAGATAATCACGGTTATAAAAATTTCTTTATTAATGCTAGAACAGATACGTATTTTCTGATGCAGCATCCATTTATAGAAACTATGAATAGAGCAAAGGCTTATGTGGAGAGCGGAGCAAGTGGCATATTTATTCCAGGATTAACAGATGATGAGGAGATAAGAGAAATAACTTTGAATATAGATGCACCCATTAATCTACTTTCTTTACCTGAGCTGACGGATTGTAATAAGCTTAAAGAATTAGGGGTAAAACGTTTTAGCTTCGGCAATGCACTATCAGACAAAATAATAGCTTATTTAAAAATGAATGCTAGCCAATTACTGGAGAAGCAAAATACGGCGTTTTTATATGAGAACTAGGCTGCAAAGGGGATGGAATAGTGAACAACAAAATCAATCTTTCATTTGAGGAAATGTGGGAGAAAATTATGGCCTGTAATCAAACATATGATGGGCTATTTTATACGGCTGTAAAGACTACTAAAATCTATTGCCGTCCTTCATGCAAATCGAGAAAGCCGAAAAAAATAAATGTAGAATTTTACGACGATATTCAAAAGGTTGAGAGTGCTGGATATCGAGCATGTAAAAGGTGCCAGCCTGAAGTGGAATTCTCTCCGCATACTCAACTCATCAAAAAAGTAACAGCCTATTTAATAAATGAGTATAAACAACGATTAACATTACAGGATATTGCTAATTATGTGGGAATAAGTCCCTTCCATCTTGAACGCCTATTTAAACAAGAAACTGGTGAAACACCGCGAGCTTATTTAGAAAAAATAAGAATAGATAAAGCCGTATATTTTTTAAAAAATACAAGCTATACAAATCTTGAGGTTTGCTATGAAGCCGGATTTCAAAGCCCATCAAACTTTTATAAAGTGTTTCGGAACTTAAAATATTGTTCACCAAGTGAATATCGAAACCTTGTGAGGAGTTAAGGACATGAATTGGATCAATAACGAAACCTATATTGTGATTAATCCACCTGCAGCATTTAATTATACTGAGTGCCTAATATTCTTAAATAGATCTAAACAAGAGGTGCTGCATCGAATAAAAGACAGTTATATATATAAATTGCTTCAAGTCGATGGACAAAATATTTTATGTAAAATAGGGCATCAATCAAATTCTATCAAAGTCGAATTTCCAATACACGTACCATCTGAAAGCGCCTTAGAAAAAATTGCACAGTACATTTGGCAATGGTTTGATTTAGAAAGAAATCTGAACAGTTTTTATGAAATGGCTCAAGAAGATAAAATTTTGCAGCCAATTGTTAAAAAATATTATGGTTTACGAATAATAGGCATGCCAGATTTATTCGAAGCACTCATATGGGCCATTATCGGACAACAAATTAATTTAACATTCGCATACACATTAAAAAGACGATTTGTAGAACAATTTGGAGAAAGCTTAACATTTGAAGGAGAAACTTATTGGCTGTTTCCAACATATGAAAGAGTTGCCGCTATTCAGGTGGATGACTTAAGAAATTTGCAATTTACACTTAGAAAATCTGAGTACATTATAAATATTGCAAAAATCATGACAAGCGGACAATTAACAAAAGAAAAATTACTTCAACAGGAAGATTTTTTAGCAAGCAAAAATTTCTTAATGTCAATTCGAGGTGTTGGTGCATGGACAGCTGATTATGTGCTGATGAAATGCATACAAGATCCAACCGCGTTTCCTATTGCAGATGTGGGTCTTCATAATGCCTTAAAAAATCAATTAGCATTAAATCGTAAACCGACTGTTGAGGAAATCAAGAACATTGCAACACATTGGAAAGACTGGGAGGCTTATGCCACTTTTTATTTATGGAGGTCACTATACGATGCAACAATATAAATTATTTTATCACTCTCCTATCGGCATTGTTGAAATAGTAGGTTCTGATACAGAGATATATTCAATAATGTTTTCAGAGCAAGATCAAATTTTAAATATTCCTCAAAAAGAAGCACCTCAAGTCTTATTTGATTGTCAACAACAGCTACATGAATATTTCATCGGTGAGCGCCATGAGTTTACATTTTCCTATACTTTTGAGGGAACGAGTTTTCAAAAAGAAGTTTGGACTGCTTTAACAAGTGTTGCTTACGGCGAAACAGCAACATATAAAAAAATTGCGGCTTCCATTGGCAATGAAAAAGCTGTGAGGGCTGTAGGAAGTGCAAATGGCAAAAATCATTTAAGCATCGCCATTCCTTGTCATCGAATTATTGGCTCAAACGGAACATTAACAGGCTATGCAGGAGGGATGTGGAGAAAGGAATGGCTACTACAACATGAAAAATTGAATAGTAAGGGAATTAAGAACTAAATTTATGATGATCATCCCTACGTTTAGGTGTTAGTTAAGCCATTTGAAAAATGGTTTTATCCCTAACGTTCCTTTGTTTGTAACATAACTTTGCCTAGAAATACGTTTTGTATAAATAAGCGGCTATTGCTAAAAATAAGACCGTCAAAATGGGTGATTTAATTACTCGATAAGTATTTGTAATTTTACCACTTGTTATGACAGTTTTTTTGCAGTATCGACGCTTTTCATACATGTGAAGCATGAACTTCAAATGTATAACTGGCTTCGTATTTACAAATAAAGGAGGTGGAAACGTGAGCGTAGTTTATAGAATTGCTTTAGTGTTAGTCATCATTGGCGCAATTAACTGGGGACTCATAGGATTCTTTAGATTTGATTTAGTTGCCTATTTGTTTGGTGGACAAACAGCAGTATTGTCCCGATGGATTTATGCATTCATTGGATTAGCAGGACTAATATCCTTGCCAATTCTTGTTATGCGATTTGATGAGGACGAAGATCTTGTTCCTGATCCTGATCTTAATCTTGATCATGATCATCGTACTCGCATAGACAGAAATCCAAGCTATGGTATGGAGTTTGGTGATGAAGCAGATTTTACTGCATTAAAAACAACTAATGTGCTAAAAGAAGAAAAAAAGGATTCACATAGCAAAAATAAAAATAAGAACAAAAATAAAAAATAACCTCGAGTTTATCCCTAAAAAAACTGATGACCATTGAACTGCCCCGTAAAAGTTAGACACCACTCTAACTTTTACGAGGGCACTGAAAAACTTACGTTTTCATAAAAGCGAACCTTTTTCAGATAAAAATAAGGCACTTCTTGTTCAATTTTGAACAGGAAGTGCCTTATTTCTGTCTCTATTCCTTATTCATTTTCGTTTAGTAGCTAATTGACAGCGAATATTGTTGTAGTACCTTAAATTTCCATGCCAAATAGACTCGCAGTCGATGCAGTATCGTACCCGTCTCCGTTTTTTAATTCACTATTCTTCGCTTCTACTTTGTAGCGATTTGCGGCTAATTGCTTAAATGATTCCGTATTTTGAAATGCCTCTTGTTCGGCATGTGTATCCGACTTTTAATAATAAGTACTTAAACATACGAATTGGAGGAATGGCATTACGTCCATTGTCTACACAATATTTTGTTTTTAACTCTTCTAAAATGAATGAAAAATCAACGAGTTCATTGATTTGGCGAAGTATATTATCTTTTGGCACAATAATATCGTAGATCGCCATATATGGACTTACATTAAGGGTTTCTTGATTTGAAATCATCCGGGGCACCACCTGCACATTAATTCTTTTATTATAAAGAAAAGCGTGACTAAAAAAATAGTGTGATACATTGCGTTGTTTGGAGAAGCATCGCTCGACTCCTGCGGGAAAGCGAGACAGACGAGACCCCGCACGAAGCGAAGCGTAGGAGGAGGCTCGGCGCTCGCCCGCGGAAAGCGAGCGGAATGCTTCGGAAAACAACAGTAGAGTCACAGTGCCAAATGAAAAAAGCGGGGTATTCAACGATTTAATCGTTGAATACCTCGCAATGTGAGAAGATATAGACTTTTTCAGTGCCCTCAACTTTTACGGGGGTTTTTTTATGGCAAAAGTAAGTCCTGAACAACGTATTCAAGCAGTCCAACGATACTTAAATGGAAATGAACACAAACAAACTAAATTTGGATTTAAGAAGGGAAATCTTATGGTGATAAAATTTATTGATGCGTCAACACATCTTCAATCAAAAATGCGATGTAGAGATTAGTTTTTGTAAATGGGTTACTTAAGTCCATATCTAATAGCGTTTCTATTTTTTTTATTTTATACAGTACTGTATTGCGATGAATAAATAGACGCTCACTAATCCTACGGGTACTTCCGTTTTCATCGAGATAAATGCGTAGAAATTGTACATAATCTGAGTTATTCAATTCATCATAGCGATAAAGCTGACCTAAGATGTCTTGACTATATGATTTGATCAATGTTTGATTTTGCACGGCCATGATAATTTTATAGGCACCAATTTCTTTATATTTATATAGGAAACGATTGTTATGAAGTTTTGCTAATTGGATTACTGTTAATGACTCATCATAGCTTTTGCGAACATTTTCAAGCTCTTTGTGATAATTACCTTTACCAATGATAATATCCAAGTAACCATTTTTTTGCGTTATTTTGTCGTAAATTTCTTCAACAACTTTTGAGAAGGGAGTATTTGGTGTATTGATTTGTGCTTTGTCGATTAAAAAGATGAGGTGATTTTTATGCTTTAGTTTTAAGAAGCGTTTATATCTATTTTGAAATGCAAATTGGATCATGACCTCGTAGCGGTCAATATTAGCTTGTGAACCATTTGTTGTACATGAAATGATGGCTAGTTCTCTACCTTGTGGAAAACCTAGTAGTGCTAATTGATCTTTAATATAGTTGGTGTTTTGTTTGTAGTGAAAAAGTAAGTTATAAAGAACCTTTTCTTCGATAGAAAGCTCTTGATGGTGATTGGCGATAAATTGAAATGTTGTTTTTAATAGATCTGCTATTCGATAATTCCATGGCATGTGAAAAATAGGGAAATCATGTTCGTTGGCAAAAGAGATGACTGATTCTGGTATATTTGGAATATATGGTCCGGTATTAATAATGAAACCGGCTACTTTTTTAGTGAAAGCTAGTTTTACAAGTTGCTCTAAGGAATCACCATCAGAAGATAAATTAATACCTGTAGTCACGACTAATTCATTAGGTCTGCAAAACATAATTAAATCGATGCTTTCTACTACGTTAATCCCTGTAACTCTTCGAAACGTTCCGTTATGCCCAGCTACTAATGTTAGCATTGGGAATTGAACTCCCTCTACAATTTTGCGAATTGTCCCCATTTTCTCCCCCCTTATTATGAACATAACTTACCATATATTATGTGCAGATGCACATATTTTTTTAGTTTACTATCTATATCTCATAATTTTTATCTTTTATAGAATGTGTATAACTACTGTGAAAGAGAGGAATTGCATATGTATAAGTGTAATAGTAGACGATTGCAAGAGTTAATTGAACAATTTAGTCAATTTGGAGCTACTGAAAATGGTGGCGTAACTCGTTTGTCTCTTTCGAATGAGGATGTATTAGCAAGAAACTATTTTTGTGAGTGTTGTGAAGAATTAGGGATGGACATCAAAGTCGATGATATGGGGAATATCTATGCCATTCTACCTGGGAAAAAGGATGTTCCTCCAATTGTTATGGGGTCGCATTTAGATTCCGTTGAAAAGGGTGGGAAATTTGATGGTGTATTAGGCGTTTTAACGGCTATAGAGGCCATTAGAACGTTAAAGGAAAACGAGATTGAGCTAGATATCCCTATAATGATTGTGAATTTTACGAATGAAGAAGGTGCTCGTTTTGATCCAGCCATGATGAGCTCTGGTGTTATCTCAGCTAAATTTGAAAAAGAAAAAATGTTGCAATCTATCGATAAAAATGGTACTAGTTTCAAAGAAGCACTGCAAGCAAGTGGTTATGAGGGAGATCAAGAAAGTCGTTTAAAGGAAGCACTTGCTTATATCGAATTGCATATTGAGCAAGGACCTGTTCTAGAGGCGAAGCAATTGGAAATAGGCGTTGTTGAAGGTGTATTAGGCATGGTGTGCTATGAAATTACGGTTACAGGGCAGTCCAATCATGCTGGAACGACACCAATGACCATGCGTCAAGATCCGATGATCGTAACTTCAAAAATCATTACGTATTTACATGAAGAGCTCGGAAAAATTGATGAACAGTTAGTGTTTACCTTCGGCAGAATGAATGTTTCTCCAAATATTCATACCGTAATACCGAACAATGTGACATTTACGATAGATTCACGTCATCAAAAACCAGAGATCATGCAAAAGGTTGAGGACATACTGAATAATCTTCCTACAGAGGATATGGGCTGTAGCATTAAGCCAGTTAAGCTATGGGGTAGAGATACAGTCTATTTTGAACCTCATATTTGTAATGAAGTGGAAAGGGCATGTCAAAGCTTCGGCTATACTGCGCACCGAATGTTTAGCGGGGCAGGGCATGATGCGCAATATATTGCAAGCATTGTTCCATCAGCGATGATTTTCGTACCAAGTATTAATGGTAAGAGTCATTGCGAGGAAGAGGAAACAACATTTGGGGATTGCGCGAAAGGAGCAGATGTATTACTTGAAACAGTGTTGACGCTGCAAACAAATTTCAGTATTGGGGAGACATACACGTTACATTAAGGTAGTTTCCTAACAGTGATATGATTGAGCATTCTCCATTATTTTACGAAGGGTGAGGGGCAGAATGAAAAAAATTATTAAAGGTGGACGAGTAGCGACAGCTGCAGATATTTTTGAGGCAGATATTTTAATTGAAAATGGAAAAATTGTTCAAATTGGCAAAAATCTATCCGACATTGGGGCAGAAGTTATTGATGCAACAGGTAAATATGTGATGCCAGGAGGAATTGATCCGCACACACATTTAGATATGCCATTTAACAATACTGTGACTGATGATGATTGGAAATCTGGTACCATTGCAGCGGCTTTTGGTGGAACGACCACTATTTTGGACTTCTGCTTAACGGCTGGCGAGGATAAACTTTCAACTGCAGTTGAAAAGTGGCATGACAAGGCGAAAGGGAAATCAGCTATCGACTATGGATTCCACTTAATGATTGGTGATTTAACCCCTGAAACAGAAGCCGAATTGCCACAAATCTTAGAGCAAGAGGGCATTACTTCTGTCAAAGTATTTATGGCTTATGCGAAAGAATTTCAAGCCTCAGACCGCACCCTTTTTAAAGCTTTTAAAATAGCGAAAGACCTAGGTGCTGTTGTTATGGTGCACTGTGAAAATGGTTCTGTTATTGATGAGCTTGTAGAAGAGGCGCGACGTGCAGGTCATAAGGAGCCAATTTATCATGCGCTCACTCGTCCAGCTGAATTAGAAGGCGAAGCGACAAAACGTGCGATTGAGTTAGCCCATATTGCTGGCGCAACCCTTTACGTTGTACATGTAACTTGTAAAGAGGCAGTAGATGAGATCATTGCTGCGCGTGAAAAAGGCTATGACGTTTATGGTGAAACATGTCCACCATATTTAACTTTGGATCAATCTGCTTTAGCACAACCAGGTTTTGAGGGTGCAAAATATGTCTGGTCCCCACCACTTCGACCGAAATACCATCAGGATCATTTATGGAATGCTCTAAAAGCAAAACAACTACAAACAATTGGCTCTGACCAATGCTCGTTTAGTTTTAAGGGTAAAAAGCAGTTAGGAATAAATGATTTTTCTAAAATTCCTAACGGTGGGCCTTTTATTGAAGATCGCTTTAGTATTTTATATTCAGAAGGTGTTGCAAAAGGAAAAATTTCTATCAATGAGTTCGTCGATATGATTTCCACAAGTGCAGCAAAAATATTTGGTTTATTCCCACAAAAAGGAACGATTGCAATCGGTTCTGATGCCGATATCGTTATTTTTGATCCTGAGGTAAAACGAGAAATTTCGGCGAAAACACATCATATGAACGTGGATTATAACCCATATGAGGGATGGGAAGTAACAGGTGAACCAGTGAGTGTACTAGTACGTGGAGAATATGTCATTAAAAATAAAGAATTTGTTGGTGTACTAGGTAGCGGGCAATATATCAAACGTGCATTAAAAACAACCGCTGCAGAAGCACTAAACATTTAGTTTGTATTATGACCGATTGCTTTGGATGGAGAACAGAGCAATCGGTCTAGTAATATCTTCATTTAGCTACAGAAGACTATCTAGATGAATGTTGAATGTGGCTTTTTTTCAATGGTTCTAGCATCAATTACACCAAGGTGCAATAAGAAGGAAAAAATGAACACATGAGGGGGATGTGGAAATGGCTCCGAATAAAGAAAATGGAATGTCCCAGCAGTTAACACGTAATTTTATGGAATTGACTAGCAGGATGACAAAGAATGAAGCAATAGAGGAATCCAATCGTTGTCTCTATTGCTACGATGCACCGTGTATTAAAGCCTGTCCAACGAGTATTCAAATCCCGAATTTCATAAAAAAAATTGCTTCTGGTAATATGAAGGGCTCTGCTACGACTATATTAGAAGCAAATCCAATTGGTGCAAGCTGTGCAAGGGTTTGTCCAACGGAGGAACTATGTGAAGGGGCGTGTGTGTTAAATTCCTCAACAAAGCCAATTAAAATCGGAGAGCTACAGCGCTATGCAACAGATTGGGCAATGGCAACAAATGCTCAGCTATTTAAGCAAGGGCAAAACAATGGACAGAAGGTAGCGATTATTGGTGCAGGTCCTGCTGGTTTATCGGCTGCTCGTGAACTAAGTCGATTTGGTTATCAGGTCACTATTTATGAAGCTGAATCGAAAGCTGGTGGTCTAGGAAGCTATGGTATTGTGTCGTTCCGTTTACCAAATGAAGTCGTTGATTGGGAAATTGAACAAATCGAAAAGCTTGGTGTGGAGATCAAAACAAACACAACTGTCGGTGTAGATATTTCTGCTGAAGAAATTTTGGAGCAATATGACAGTGTTATTTTAGCAGTTGGTATGGGAGCTGTGCCTAATCTGGGCATTGAAGGAGAAGATTTGGATGGTGTGCATGATGCGATAGAGTTTGTCAGAGAGACAAAAATGGGACCGCTTACAAAAGATATTGTTGGGAAGCGAGTGGCTGTCATTGGTGCGGGAAATACCGCGATTGACGGTGCTACATGTGCAGTGCGTTTAGGTGCTGAAAATGTTCAAATTCTTTATAGAAGAACTCAAAAAGAAATGACTGCTTACAAATTTGAATATGAATTTGCCAAGCAAGATGGTGTGGAGTTTAAATGGCTAACAGCACCGAAAAAAATTATTGGTAATGAGTCAGGTGAGGTCGTAGGTATCGAATGTACGAAAATGAAGCTCGGTGAAGCAGGTGCTGATGGTCGTCAAAGACCTCAGGAGATCGATGGGTCCAATTTTATTATCGAAGTGGATGCTGTTATTAAAGCAATTGGGCAAACGCGTTTTGTGTCATTGATTGAAGCTTTTGGCTTACAGCATACAAATGGCGTTGTCGATATTGATGAAACGACAATGCAAACTTCTAATGACAAAGTATTTGCGTGTGGAGATGTCGTCTTCGGAAATGGCAAGGGTGAGGCGATGGTTGTAACCGCTGTACAGCAAGGTAAAGACGCAGCAAAAAAGATCCATGAACGTTTAAGAAAACCTAGTGAGATTGCATAAGGGAGGAACTAATATGGCAGACTTACGCATTGACTTAGCGGGCATCAAATCGCCGAATCCATTTTGGCTTGCGTCAGCACCACCAACGAATTCAGGCTATCAAGTACAACGCGCATTTGAAGCGGGGTGGGGTGGCGCTGTATGGAAAACATTGGGAGATCCGATTTTGAATGTTTCTTCACGCTTTGCAGCTGTTAGCTTTAACGGACAAAGGGTAGCTGGCTTCAATAATATTGAACTGATTACGGATCGTCCGTTAGAGGTAAATTTGCAAGAAATTTATGAAACGAAAAAAAGGTTTCCACATCACGCAATTATCGCTTCCTTAATGGTGGAGCCAAAGCAAGAAAAGTGGCATGAGATTGTTAAACGAGTAGAAGATGTGGGAGTTGATGGTCTTGAGCTTAACTTTGGTTGCCCACATGGGATGGCAGAACGAGGAATGGGGTCTGCCTCTGGTCAAGTACCTGAGTTGGTGGAAAAGCAAACGTACTGGGTGAAAGAGGCTGCGAAAACGCCAGTAATTGTGAAGTTAACACCTAACATTACCGACATTACGGTAACGGCAGAAGCAGCTACAAGAGGTGGAGCAGATGCCATTAGTATGATTAATACAATTAACAGCTTAGCTGGTGTTGACTTAGATACATGGAATACAGTGCCTCATGTAGCAGGCAAGGGTGCTCATGGTGGCTATTGTGGTCCTGCCGTTAAACCAATTGCACTCAATATGGTTGCAGAGTGTGCTCGTAATCCTTTAATCAATCTTCCGATTTCGGGCATTGGTGGTATTTCCAACTGGCAAGATGCTGCTGAGTTTATCTTAATGGGAGCTACGGGCGTGCAAGTTTGTACAGCAGCGATGCATCATGGCTTTAGTATTGTTGAGGATATGATCGATGGACTCAATAACTATTTAGACGATAAAGGCATTGCCTCTGTCATGGATTTAGTAGGTCGCTCAATTTCCAGATATTCTAATTGGGGTGACCTGGACTTAAATTATAAAATCGTAGCTGAAATTAATAACGACGTTTGCATTAACTGTAACAAGTGCCATATTGCATGTGAAGATACATCACATCAATGTATCGATTTATATACAGAAGATGGTCGCCCAATGCTGAAAGTTCGAGAAGAGGACTGTGTAGGCTGTAATTTATGCTCAATCGTTTGTCCTGTAGATGGTGCTATTAACATGGTTGAACGCAAATCTTCAGTTCCGCCTATGACTTGGAATGAACGTCAAACTCTAATTAGTAGTCTATCTAAGTAAAATGTCTAAAATCAATTTCGCCTCGGCGTAATTGTGTTTGGAGACTTAATCTACATTCGTCTCACTACCTTCTAAGGTGGGAGAAATTTGTCGAATGAAGATGAACTGAAATTCCACCTTCCTTCAGCATTTTCGTTGAAGTAAGGAATAACCTCATGTAAGTTGTCACGGAAATTTGATAAAAGAAGGAGAGATTATATGGAACGTGATGGGAATTATTTAAAATCCCCAGATTTACTTCCAGTGACACATCAACAAAGAAATATTGGAACATTTGGTTTTGCAGTAATTTGGATAGGGATGGCAATTGTATTAGCGGCTTTTGCAATCGGTGGCTCGGCAATCATGAGCTTACCATTGCCAATGGTGATTTTAGCAACGTTGATTGGCTCTTGTCTAATTGGTGTATTTATGACGTTAATTGGTGATATAGGCATTGAACATGGCTTATCTTTCCCAGTATATATGCGTGCTCCGTTCGGTACATTTGGCACACATATCCCGTCACTTGTACGCGGTGTAACGGCTGCATGTTGGTTCGGTCTGAACACTTATTTTGGAGCATTAGCGATAAACGGCATTTTGAATTTACTTTTTAGTTTTGATAATTGGTTTATCTGTTTCATTGTCTTTGCAGCACTTCAATTATTTAATACATCACTTGGGATTAAATCTATTGAACGTTTTGCAGATTTGGCAGCGCCAGTTATTATTTTAATTTCCTGTTGGATGTATTATACACTGGCAGATCATGCTGTAGCTCAAGGGAAAAATATTTGGACGTGGGTGGAATCGCCGACAACAGGATTTACAGCCTTCACTGCATTTATGGTAGTGATTATGGCGAATATGGGATTTTGGGCGACACTAGCAGCCGATATGCCTTCACTTTCAAGGTTCTTTAAAGCACCGAAAAATGAACGCAATTGGTTCAAACGCAATAAAACACAGCTAGTTGGCTCATTAATCGTCATGCCGATTACAAATACTTTCATTGTGACAATTGGTGCTGTGTGCTATATGGCTGTTGCTTCTGCTGATCCTATCAATGCTTTACAACAAAGTGCAAGCGGTTTTATTTTAGGCATTTTATTGTTAATGATTGTATTAGCACAATGGTCAACGAACACCTCTGCAAATGTTATACCAGCCGCAACGATCTTCTCAAATATCGGTGGTCCAAAAGTGCCGTTTTGGGTTGGGGTTGTTATTGCAGGAATAATTGGTATTCTAGCACAGCCTTGGAGTTTATTTGATGTGTTAGTCAATGCACTTCTAATTATCGGTGGGATTTTAACAGCAATCGTTGGTATTTTATTTGCTGATTATTATTTAATCCGTAAACGTCGCGTGCATGTAAAATCACTTTATGAATTAGATGGTCAATTTAAATATTGGAATGGCTTTAATATTGCTGGTTTACTAGCTTGGATTATCGGTGGTGCAGTGGCAAATATTTTCTCCACTTATTCTTCATTAATAGGGTTCTTTGTAGGAGCACTTGTATATTATGTATTAGCGAAGTATTGGTGGTTCAAAAAATACCCTCAAGCTGAGCTAGAAGATCCAAGCGATGCAAAATATTTAGGGATTACAGCTGGACACAACTTGGATGAACTATTTGGACAGCAACAAACGCCTGCTCCAACTGTTGTTCCAGATGAGAATGATGTCGTTGAACAACCAGATCCGCTGTTAGATATAAAAGGTGCTGAGTAAAGTGAATCGTGGGGTTCTTCTTCATCGCCTACTGATTATTAGTCTTCACCAATCGGGCTTTTACGGGCAGTTAATCTCCCGCCCTAATTTCTTTGCTTTCGCCGAAATTTGATGTGTGGGAGTCTTGTACCCGACGCTTCGCTTTCGGTACAGACAAATTATTGCCGTTAAAGCGGGATGAATAAAACACCAAACGTATTTTCAAGAGGTTGATAACGGAAAGGTGGAGTGATAGCATGTCAGAACATCAACAAAGCACAGAGGAAATAAAAAAAGTGGATCATTATTTAGATAGCGGCTTTAAAATAAAATATGTTTATGAAAATCTAAGTGGAATGTTTGTAGAATTTGCGCGTCAAGAAGAGGTTATTCTGCTGCAAATTCTAACAGCAGATGCACGCAAATATTTCTCTGCAAAGCTCCAAGAACAGACGTTATTACAGTAATAAAGTAAACTCTATTCCAGTGATGGAATAGAGTTTTTTTTAAGTAATAAAATATTTTTTTAAGTAATAAAATAGGTTTATATTCTAAGTTGATCCGATTACGGCTAAAGCAAGATAAAAATTATTACTACAACAGCTACTCCAATTGTAATAACAGCTAAAGTGATGGATAGACCAAGCGAAGTGGTGGATAGAACTGCTGAAATGATGGATAGAATCTCCGGAGTGGTGGATAGAACCGCCGAAATGATGGATAGAATCTCCGGAGTGGTGGATAGAACCGCCGAAAAGATGGATAGAACCGCCGAAATGATGGATAGAACCTCCGAAAAGATGGATAGAACCGCCGAAATGATGGATAGAACATTCAAAATGATGGATAGGGCCCCCGAAAAGATGGATAGAACCCCCGAAAAGATGGATAGAACCGCCGAAAAGATGGATAGAACCGCCGAAAAGGTGGATAGAACCGCCGAAAAGATGGATAGAACCTCCGAAAAGATGGATAGAACCGCCGAAATGATGGATAGAACATTCAAAATGATGGATAGGACCCCCGAAAAGATGGATAGAACCCCCGAAAAGATGGATAGAACCGCCGAAATGATGGATAGGACCCCCGAAAAGATGGATAGAACCGCCGAAATGGTGGATAGAACCGCCGAAAAGATGGATAGAACCCCCGAAAAGATGGATAGAACCTCCGAAAAGATGGATAGAACCCCCGAAATGGTGGATAGAACCGCCGAAAAGATGGATAGAACCGCCGAAAAGATGGATAGAACCTCCGAAAAGATGGATAGAACCGCCGAAATGATGGATAGGACCCCCGAAAAGATGGATAGAACCATCAAAATGATGGATAGACCCACCGAAGTGACGGATAGGACCTCCAAAATGATGGATAGAAGCACCAAAATGACATATGAACACCAAAATGCTTAGAATCCTTGTTCTATTATTGCTATAATCGTGTTTTTCCTAAAAATACAATTGTATTTTTCAAAAGAATTTATTATTATAATAAGATAATTCATCGTAGAAAGAACTTCAGAAAGAGGCGTAATTTAGTGGCAAATAAAGAGTTAAAAAGGGGATTAGATGCACGGCATATTCAAATGATTGCTCTTGGAGGTACTATTGGCGTAGGCTTGTTTATGGGTTCGGCTAGCGCCATTCAGTGGACAGGGCCTTCTGTACTCCTTGCATATGCTATAGCAGGTATTTTTATTTTTTTCATTATGCGAGCAATGGGAGAAATGCTTTATATGGAGCCAAGTACAGGTTCCTTTGCAACGTTTGGATATAAATATATACATCCATTAGCCGGTTATTTAACGGCGTGGAGTAACTGGTTTCAGTGGGTCATTGTTGGGATGTCAGAGATTATTGCAGTAGGAACATATATGCAATATTGGTATCCTGATTTACCAGCATGGATTCCAGGTTTAATTGCATTGGTGATTTTAGGCGTTGCCAACTTTATTTCTGTTAAAATGTTTGGAGAATTTGAGTTTTGGTTTGCCATGATAAAGATTGTGACGATTGTTTTAATGATAGTTGCAGGCTTTGGTCTTATTTTCTTTGGGATTGGTAACGAAGGTGTGGCAATCGGATTATCGAACCTTTGGAATCATGGAGGCTTCTTTACAGGTGGCTGGACAGGCTTCTTCTTTGCGTTATCATTAGTAGTTGCAGCCTATCAAGGCGTTGAGCTTATTGGGATTACGGCAGGAGAAGCGAAAAATCCTCAAAAAACTATTACGAATGCGATTCAAAGTATTATTTGGCGTATTTTAATATTTTATATCGGTGCAATCTTTGTCATTGTAACAGTTTATCCGTGGGATGAATTAGGTACGATTGGTAGCCCATTTGTTGCAACTTTTGCAAAGGTAGGAATTACCGCTGCGGCAGGAATTATAAATTTTGTGGTCATTACAGCGGCAATGTCAGGTTGTAATAGTGGAATTTATAGTGCGGGACGTATGATGTATACGCTTGCCATGAATGGACAGGCACCTAAATTTTTTGCGAAACTTTCTAGTAATGGTGTTCCTATTTTCGGCACAGTAGGCGTGCTAGTTGGTTTGGTCATCGGTGTTATTCTAAGTTATATAGCGCCAAAGAATTTATTTGTCTATGTATATAGTGCAAGTGTATTACCGGGGATGATTCCTTGGTTTGTGATTTTAATAAGTCAAATACGATTTAGAAAAATAAAAGGTGAACAACTGTCAAAGCACCCATTCAAAATGCCCTTTGCACCATTTACAAACTATATAACGATTGCCTTTTTAGTAATGGTGCTTATCGGTATGTGGTTTAATGATGATACTAGAGTTTCTCTCATCGTGGGAATTATTTTCTTAGCTCTTGTTATCATTAGCTATTATGTTTTTAGAATTGGAAAAGAACGTCCGGTTAATAAATAATGAAACGACTAAAGGGTGTATTTCTTCTATGAGATACATCCTTTTTGCTTTTGTAATAAAGGTATTGTCTTCTGCAAAAACGAGGGAGCTTCTGTTCGGACTTGGCGCTTTCTTGGGGGGTGTCGGGCTAACACGATGTTAGTCACGAAGGCGTTATCACAGGAAGTGATGATTTTAGGCTTCGTTCCTCTATTGCTAATCCCCAAAGAGTCGCCAAGTCTCCACTCCAATCAACCACTTAGCACGTCAATCTAATTTATAGTGATAAAAAGAAGCGACAGAAACGACGTAAGCGGAGAATTAGCTCGACGCTTACCCATAGAAAAGTGAGTAGCCTGGAACAGGAATTACCTCAATTTAATGTGTCACAACATTCACGAAGATTTCATTGATCATTTTGTTTTCAATACTACAAAAGGGACAATCCAATTATCAATGGAGTGTCCCTTTTAACTATTGTTCTTTACGCATAATAAAGCTTAAATGTCTGCCAGCCTGTTTATCTTGACGGTAGGAAAAACCATCTGGGCTAAGGAATGTGCACGTTGTATCAACCAAAATCTGCTCAGCAGGAATACCTGCAAGCTCACATTGTTTTTTGACAGTTTGCTGATTATCGATATGATATTTATTTGTTTGTGCATTGTAATACATAAAGTCCTCAGCATAGCCTAGGTTGTGGAATTTTTCATAAACATCTGCATCCACCTCAAATTTCTGCTGACTAAGTGCCATACCTATTTGTACGTGAAAATCTTGTGGATTACATTGCTCATGCTCCATCAAATGTTGGAAAAGCTTTGATGTGACTTCCTTGACAGTACCTTGCCAGCCTGAATGCACCACGCCAATAAGGCCATTGACTTCATTATAAAAAATGACAGGTACGCAATCTGCTGTAAAACTACATAAAAGTAAATTTGGCTCTAATGTATAAAGTGCATCGGTATTACTAATGGCATTGTCTATCTGCTCAGCGCCACGTCCTTTATCAGAAATCGTAACTTTATGGAAATTAGCACTATGTGTTTGTTGAGTGCAAATAAAATTATTTAAGTCACAATGTAAAGTAGCTGCTAATTTTTTTCGATTTTCTAGCACATCTGCTTCATTCACACATGTATGCAGTGCCATATTGTTATGTTCTAGTTCGATGTCATCCTTTAAGGTAGTGCCTGCGATAAATTGTTCGTTATCAAAATAAATTTTATTTTTCATATCATCACCTCGTCTTACTATATATGATTGGTTAATGAATGTATAGGCGCTTACTCTTAAGATTTTTAAGAAGTATTTACAAACAAACCCTTCTACAATTCTCTTGACATAAAGTATAGATTTCATCTCATATAGTATCGAAGAATGATAATTAGAGGGAAGGAGTTTTTAAGTATAACTCAAGAAAAAATCATATTGATCTGCCAATTTGGCATGTGGCTATTTTGGATTATTACATATATATTAATTATCAAACAAGGAATACGGGATAAGAGATATGGGATGCCTATGGCCGCAATTTGTGCCAATATTTCATGGGAATTTATTTTTTCATTTATGTACCCGCTAAATGACTTGCAAAGGATCCTTACTTTCCTGTGGTTTCTTTTGGATATCTTCATTCTTATACAATTTTTACTTTATGGATATAAGGAGTATAAAAAAATTATTCCGAGAAAGGTATTTTATTCATCTTTTTTTATAACACTCGTAGTAAGCTTTTTCATGATTTTAGCGATGATGCATGAATTCAAAGATAAGGCAGGCATATATGCTGCATTTTTCCAAAATCTGATGATGTCAGGGCTTTTTATCGCCTTATTCATACAAAGAGGGAACTTAAGTGGACAATCAATGGGCATAGCCGTTTGTAAAATGATAGGTACTGCGTTAGCAGCAGTTTGCTTCTATTTGTATTTTAGAACACCATTGATTACTATCATTTCGCTTGCAATCTTTATTTATGATTGGATTTATATTGTATTGATCTATAGATTTAATGTGAAATATGCAAAATAAAAACTTCCCTTCATCTATAAAGAATAGCACTCTACAAGGTCACTCAACTTTGTAGAGTGTTTTCATTTTATAAACAAATAAAAATGATGAAATGAAACACACTATCAGCAATACACGAATAAGATGTCTCTGTAGTATGACGATAGGGAAGGTGTTTTATTTGAATAAGAAGTGGATGACCACACTATGTATTATTTGTACAATTGGGCTAGTTGGCTGTCAGGGAAAATCTGCGGATGAGAAAAAACAAGAACAACAAATTCAAGAGTCAGAGCAAAAAACTGAGGGTTCAAAAAAGCCTGTAACCTTTGATCAACAACAAATAGAGCCCGTCTTTGTTGAAATTGTGGACCCTTCAACAAAAGCTATCATACAAACAATTTCACCGAAAGAAATGGACTATGAAAGTGATAGACAAACGTATACAAAACAAATTGAGCAATTAGCAAAAGATTTAGCGAGAGGGAATGAAAAAACAGTAGGCTATGATAAGCGTATGATACTCGATAAGCTGGACGATCAAGGAAAAGTAATTAAAGGTAGTCCTTTAATTGTTTTAAAAGAAAGTGAATTAGTAGAGAGAATATTAGAAGCATCAGCGACTGGTGGTAAAGTGGAAATGCCTCTATCTGTTACAGAAAGCGGCTATAATTTTGAAGACCTTCCTTATTTAGAAGACGTAGTTGTTGCATCCTATACAACTTATTTCAATACTCATGATGTAGGAAGAAATAAAAATATTGAACTTTCTGCGAAGGCAATCAATAATGTTATCGTTGGAAGTGGAGATAATTTCTCCTTTAATACAGTCGTGGGACCTAGGGATGAAGTAAATGGATATCAACCTGCACCAGAAATCATCAACAAAAAGGTAGTGATGGGCATTGGGGGAGGTATCTGTCAAACGTCTTCAACTTTATTCAACGCAGTTGATCAAATACCAGTAAAATTTGTAGAACGGCATCACCATTCTTTAGATGTTGGGTACGTTCCAAAAGGAAGAGACGCTACAGTTTCCTATGGTGGTTTAGATTTTAGATTTCAAAATACAACTAACGTACCATTTTTAATTAAAGCTAGCTATAGTAAAAATTCTCTTACAGTTGAGATAAGAACAGCTGAAAAATATGTAGAAATCTTGAAAAATCCATAGTATTTTTTCAAAGACACTTTCCGGGGTGTCTTTTTTTAGTTGGAACTGCAGAAAAGTTAATTTCGCTGTCGCACAGATTTGATGCAGTTTCGTATTATCCATATAAATTAGAGTGAAAGATTGACGGTTCATCGGATGCCCCCAGGAAAGCGCCTAGTCGGAACAAAAATCAACCCCTCGCTTTGCCGAAAAATCATACTACTTTATTTAATAGGACACCTTAATTTCAGTAACACAATATTTTTTTGGTTCTAAGTCAAATGTTGGGGTGATGTGATCTTTTAGCACGTTAACCCAGATGAACCCCGATATCTTTATACTTTAAATTTAATAAGATTTTTGCTCGAAAGTGATCGAAGCGTCGAAAGCCATATGCATTCCGTTTCATCACT